>NZ_JAMXFI010000037.1:0-68647 GCF_025460875.1 Microvirga yunnanensis | reverse complement strand
CTTGCCGCCGTCGTACCCACGCGGTCCGCCCATCTCAGAGGTTTTCACTGATTGGCTGTCGATGATCGCTGCACTCGGCTGAGGATTGCGGCCGGTCTGACAGCGATAACTCTCGCGCAAGGCTTGGGTCACGTACTCCCAGGTGCCATCCTCGCGCCACTGGGCATAGTGGTAGAAGACAGCACCGCGCGGCGGATACTCGTGCGGCAGCAGCCGCCACTGCGCTCCGGTGCGCAGCAGATAGAAGATCGCATCGACAATGCGCCGTAAGGGATAGGTCTGCCGCCGCCCTGCTGGATGGCTCCGTTGCAGCAGCGGGGCCAGCACCCTCCATTCCCCGTCGCTCAGATCGCTGACATAAAGGCAAGCATCCATGGCTGACCCTCCAAGCTGTCGCAACAGCCCGCTTCCGCATCGGCGGCCCAGCACAAAACCTATTCTGAATCAGTCACTTACCTCGAGCAATAAAATTGCTCACCAGCCTCTTAGTGAACGAGACCTGCCGCCTTCGTCGAAGCGGCGCCGGCATTCAGGTACTGCTTCAGCATGGCATGGGTGCGCTCGAGCTCCTGGGCCAGGTGCTCGACCTGGTCCGGCCCGTCGCGCAGGAGGTCGGCGCTCGTGATCTTTCGCCAGCCGACGCAGATCTCATGCACGGTTCTGGCCCCGACATTGGCCGACGCGCTCTGCAATCCATGGGCCTCGAGACGAAACCGGTGGGAGTCGCCCGCGGCTGCGGCCGAACGCAGTTCGGCCACGAGATGATGGGCATCCAGGAAGAATTCTTCCATGAGGCTGAGGACGAAATCCCGCCCGCCGAGCTGTTCCAGCTCCGCGAGAACGGGTTCGTCGACCAAGGGGTTCTGGCCGATCGGCGAGGGGACCGGGATGTCCTCGGCGGCCGACGGTCCGGCATCCGTCCGGGAGCCGGCCCTCTCGTCGATCAGCCTGAGCAGGGCCGCCGGCTGCACGGGCTTCGTCAGGCACGCATCCATGCCCGCCTCGAGGGTTCGGGCGACGATCTCCGGGGTCGCGTCGGCCGTCAGGGCGATGATGGGCATGCGGACGCCGGACGGCTCCGTGAACCGGAAGATCTTCGTTGCCTCCAGGCCGGTCATGACGGGCATGTTGATGTCCATGATGACGCAGTCGAAACTCTCCGTCGCGAGCAGGTCGAGCGCGTCCTCTCCGTTCGTGACGCACCGCGTGGCGTGCCCGCCGCGCTCCAGGATCTTCGTGATCACCATGCGGTTCGTCGAATTGTCGTCCGCGACGAGGATCGAGAGGCGCCTGGACGCCACGGGAATCTCGATGTCGCCGGACACGCGCCAGATCGATTGCGCCATGGACGTCTGCGCCGCCGCGGCCAGGGAAGCGACCCGTGCTTCATCGGACGTGAAGTCGAGCGGGAGCAGGCTGCTGGATAACCGGACCAGTCGCGCGTTCGAAGCGCCCTGCGAGGGACGGGGGCGTATCAGCACCGGAGGAGCCGGCAGGTTCGCCCGGTCGATCTCGTCGGCGAGGAGATCGTCAGGCAGGTCGCTGTAGCAGAAGACCAGCCATTCGCCGCCACTGTGCCGCTTCACGTAATCCCTTGCATCCGCCAGCGTTCGGACGACAGGGATCCGATCGGGTTCGCCGAGGCGCGGCGCGATGCTGCGCGCCAGATCCGCGCTCGGGCAGACCAGCAGGCGCCGGAACCCATCCAGGGGCTGTTCCTCCGGGCTCCTGTGCTCGGGGACGCCGACCGGAAGCGTGAACCAGAACGAGCTGCCATGGCCCTCCTGGCTGTCGACGCCGATCGTGCCTCCCATGGCGGCGATCAGCTGCCTGCAGATGGAGAGGCCCAGGCCGGTGCCGCCATACCGGTTGATGATGGTTTCGTCCGCCTGGGTGAAGCTCTCGAAGATCCTGCCGAGCGCGTGCGGGGCAATGCCGATTCCGGTATCGGACACGGCGAAGCGGATGAACGGCCCCTTGTCGGCATCGAGCGGCCGCGCGTCGAGCGTCACGGAACCGCTGTCGGTGAACTTCACCGCATTGCCGAGAAGATTGAGGAGGATCTCCTCCAGGTGGTGGCGCGAGCCATGGACGCGTGACGGCGTGCCGGGCGCCACGTGGATCGTCAGGCGAAGACCCTTCTCCTGCGCCTGCGCGAGCATCATGGCCCGCGCCGTGGAGAGGACTTCCAGGAGATCGAAGTCGACCTTCTCCATGGGCATCTGGCCCGCCTCGATCCGGGACAGGTTCAGGATGCTGTTGATCTGCCGGAGCAGGGTATCTCCCGCCGACCCGATCGTGCGGACGATCCCGCGCTGCTCCGTGTCGAGGTTCGTTCCGGCCATCAGGCTGGACAGTCCGATGATCGCGTTGAGGGGCGTCCGCAGCTCATGGCTGACGCTGGCGAGGAAGAGCGTCTTCGCCCGATAGGCGGCCTCCGCCTGGGCCTTGGCGTTGGAGAGCTTGCGGATCAGCGTGCTCGCATAGAGCGGAAGCACGATGAGGCTGAGCAGCAGGGTCGCCGACAGGTAGATGTCGTCGTGCCACCGCGGCGTGGTGGTGATGACCGCCGTGAAGCAGACCGCCGAGACCACCATGGCGATGTACAGAAAGCGGACCCCGAAGCGGAAACCGTTCCCGAAGGTGATCCAGAGGTACAGCAGAAACAGGACCGACGACGTCTCCCCGACATAGCGCAGCTGGAACGACAGGGTGGCGAGGTCGCTGACGATGGCCACGATGCGCCGAGCGGTCGATTGGAGCGGCCGGATCAGCATATGGACGACGATCCCGGCGGAGACGAACGCGAAGACCGTGGCGGCGATCAGCGCCTCCCGAGGCACGGACGGGTTGATCCAGAAGGTATAGGCGGCAATCAGGCTCAGGAAGATGAGCCGATTGAGGCTCATCTCGTGCTCGCGGTCGGGACTGCTTCTGAAGCGGGCCAGGAGGTTGGCGATCACCGCGTGCGCGCTTTCCTGAGAGGGAGGTCCTGTCGCGGGAGCCGGTACCGCGGACGTTCCTTGAGCAGTTCGTCGAAGGCGTCCGAGGCCACCGGCCGGCTGAACAGATAGCCTTGCGCCTCATCGCAGGGATGATTGAGCAGGCAGGCAAGCTGGGACTGGGTTTCGACGCCCTCCGCAACGACCTTCAGCTCGAGGCTCTCGGCCATCGAGATGATGGCCCTGACGATGGCCTCGTCACGGGTTCCGTCCGAGAGGCTGGACACGAACGAACGGTCGATCTTCAACGTATCGACCTCGAAATTCTTCAGGTAGCTGAGCGAGGAATAGCCGACGCCGAAATCGTCGATCGCGATCTTCACGCCCAGCTTCTTGAGTTCGTGCAGGATCAGCTGGGTTCGTTCGACGTCCCTGAGCAGGCTGCCCTCGGTGAGTTCGAGCTCGAGGCATTCCGGCCTCAGGCCGGTCGCCTGAAGGGTCTCGGCGACGAGCTGCACGATGTCCTGGCGCAGGAACTGCACCGGCGACAGGTTCACGGCGATCTGCAGGGGCGCATGCCCGTGGGCGTGCCAGATTGCCGCCTGAGCGCAGGCTTCTCCCAGAACCCAGGCTCCGATTTCGTTGATCAGGCCGGTCTCCTCGGCGATGTCGATGAAGACATGGGGCGACGTGATGCCGAACTCGGGTCTGACCCAGCGCAGAAGGGCTTCCGCCCCGACGATCGCTCCCGTCGCCAGGTCCACCTGAGGCTGGTAGTGCAGAACGAACTGCTCCTGCGAGATGGCTTTCAGAAGGTCCGCTTCCAGGCTGATGGTGTTCAGCGAGATGCTTTCCATCTCCTGCGAGTAGAAGCGGACCGTGTTCCTCCCCTCGGCCTTGGCCTGGTACATCGCGAGATCGGCGTATCTGAGGAGTTTCTCGACGTCCCGTCCGTCACCCGGAGACATGGCGATCCCGATGGTGCAGCCGAGCCTGAGCTCGTTTCCGTCCAGGAGAAACGGGGCCGACAGGCTGTCGATGATCTGGCGCGCCAAGGCCTCCGAATCCTGGGCTGCGGCGACGTTGGTTTGCAGAACGACGAACTCGTCCCCGGACATCCTGGCCACGAGATGGGTGCTCGGCACGCAGCCGATGAGGCGACCCGTCACCTGCTGAAGGATGCGGTCGCCGCCCGCATGGCCGAGGGCGTCGTTGACGGCCTTGAAGCGGTCGAGATCGATCAGGAACAGGGAGAACTGGCCGTCTCCTGCATCGATCTCCTGCTGAACCCTCTCGTAGAGCATCCTGCGGTTGGGGAGATCGGTCAGCGTGTCGTGCAGGCCGATATGCCGGAGCGTGTTCTCCGCCTGCTTTCTCTCGGTGATGTCGATCGACGTGGTGAGAACGCCCGTGACGCCGCCCGTGAGTTCGCGCAGGGACGTCTTGGTCGTCAGAAAGGCGCGCTCCGAGCCGTTGCTGTCGGAGATGCGCTCCTCGAAGCTGGACGATGTCCGCTGCTTTCCGAGAACGGCCTCATGGACGCGTTCTCCATGGTCCGCATTGTCGCTCTGAAGGACGGAGGGCAGGGGTCTTCCGAGGAGGGACTCGGGCGACATGTTGGCGAATTCCGCAAAGTAGGCGTTGACGAAGAGGATGCGGTTGTCCTCGTCGGTTGCGCTGATCATCGCCGGAACGCTGTCGATGACCTGGGTCAGCGCCTCGCGGCTGCTGCGAACCAGCTCTTCCTGGGAGCGCTCGCTGATGAGGAGTTGCTGCTCGAGGGCCAGGGCGCGGCTCTTGATGAACTGCTGCTGCCTCTGCAGCTTGAGGAGGTTGCGGGCTCGGGTCGTGAACTCGTAATGATCGACGGGCGATCGGAGGAAATCGGTCGCGCCCGCTTCAAGAGCCTGAAGCCGGAAGGCCCTGTCGTCATAGGCCGTGATGACGATGATCGGCACATCGGCGCCGTTGACGCTGTTCCTGGCACGCCTGGTGAACTCTGCGCCGTCCATGCCGGGCATTCGGAAATCGGTGATGATCAGGTCGGGGCAGTTCCCATCCAGCCAGTCGAGAGCCTCGTGGGGCGACGCGGAGGCGTGGACCTCCGCACCTTCCTCGATGGCCTGCGCCAGTCGAGAGAAGATGTTGCGGTTCGTGCTTCTGTCGTCCACGATCAGAATGCGCGCCATGTGTTGCCCCCCGGCATCCCTGGCCAATGAGATGGATCGATCCCCGATGGTCTTCGCTATTGTCTCACGGGATGATCTGTTTGATGGTGGTCATTCGGTCGGCCATGGGGTCTATACTCGCGCTAGCGTGGTTCAAGGTCCTCTACGGAGGTCGGCAGTCTCGTCCAGCGGTGAGACAAGGCCGTAATTCATCGGCATTTTGCTGACTAAACTACGCTGATCCCAAACTGAATAAGGGATTTATACCACAATAACGTTGGGTCATGCGTCGGCCGATACCTCATTTTTCAGGGATTGGTTAATCCAGCCTTATTGCCGCAGCATGACGATGGCAGAACAGCGCCGGCACGGCCTTGACCATTAACCAAGTTGCTTACGAAACGGTATGAGCGACTCCACAGGCCGTCGTTAATAGACCATTATCCATAGGAAAGGAGGCCTGTCCCAACCACGGCATCCTGAACGACCGCGAGATGAAGCTCGCTGTCCGTCCGAATTTCTCTATGATGGAGAGTATTGATGCTGGCCCCGTCGGCCAAAGTCGCCGGCCCTGTCCGCGACGAGGCCCAAACCGTCGATTACGAAGTCGCGTCGCCTCCTGCAAGTCCGTCTCGGAAGCAGAACCCCGCGCCGTCGGATGGCGCCCCCACGAACCTTCTCCTGCCTCACATCGACGTCAATATCGACTTCGAGAGCCGGATCTATTGGGCCGCCATGCGTCCGAGTCGGCACCCGATGATCACGATGGAGCTGCTGCAGGACATGATGTGCGTGCAGGAATCCGTCCGCGTGATCATGGAGGAGGGCAACCGCGAGCAGCATCAGCACCTCGAATACTTCGTGGCGGCATCCCAGACGCCGGGCGTTTACAACTTCGGCGGAAACCTCGCCTATTTCGCGGATTGCATCCGGCGGCGGGATCGCGAGGGCCTGCGGAAGTATGCGTACGCCTGCATCGACGTGGTCTATGGAAACGCCATGGCGTTCCATACGCCCGTGATCACGATCGCCCTGGTGCAGGGCGATGCGCTCGGGGGCGGGTTCGAATGCGCCCTGTCGTTCGACGTTCTCGTCGCGGAGAAGAGCGCCAAGTTGGGGCTGCCGGAGGTCCTGTTCAACCTGTTCCCGGGGATGGGCGCCTACAGCTTCCTCTCGCGCAAGATCGGCACCGCGGCGGCCGAGAAGCTCATCATGAGCGGAACCGTCTATACGGCCGAGGAGCTCCACCGCCTCGGCGTCGTCGACATCCTGGCGGATGACGGGCAGGGCGAGAACGCCGTCAGGGACTATATTGCCCGCAACAGGCGCAAGCATAACGCCCACAAGGCCATGTACCGGTCCAAGCGGCGCATCAACCCGCTGACCTACGAGGAGTTGAGCGACATCGTCGAAATCTGGCTCGACGCCGCCATGGACCTGGGAGAGCAGGATCTGCGCAAGATGACCCGCCTGGTCGAAGCTCAGGCGCGCCGTTTCGACAAGGAGGCCTGAGAGGATCCTCCATGGTCCTTCCCGGTGCCGTCAGACACCGGAGGGAGGCCGGCACGGTGACGCAACGGGACCGGGCGACGGACCGGAGCCGAATCCGGCTGGCGGAGGAGCCCGGTCGAACGGCAGATCGGCCAGTTGTTCGAGGGTTATGCGCCGCAGGGCCGGGTGGGACAGCGGATCGTCGCTGCAATCGCCCGGGTCCTGGGCGGCGGCGCAGGCGCGGAGCAACTGCTCCGCAAGGCGGAAGAGGTTCAACATCTCTGCATGATGCTTCATCCATCATCCCGATGGGATGGATTTTATCTGCGAGCGATTATAGAAAATCTATATGAGAAACCTGAGCCGCTTCCATCTCAACGGATTGCGGGCCATCGAGGCGGCCGGCCGGTTGGGAACCTTGCGGGCGGCGGCCGACGAACTCGGCGTGACCATCGGGGCGGTCAGCCAGCAGATCCTGAAGGCCGAGGAGCAGTTCGGACGCCCCCTGTTCGAGCGTCTGCCGAAGGGCCTGAAGCCCACGCCGTTCGGCCAGGAGGTTCTCAAGTATCTGAGCGTCGGCTTCGCCGAGATCTCCGCCGGACTCGCTCTTGCCGAGCGCCGCCGGGACGATGTGCTGACGGTGTCCGTCGCACCGGTCTTCGCGAGCAAGTGGCTGGTGTGGCGTCTCCAGCGTTTCCACGAGATTTACCCGGACATCCGCATCCGCATCGACGCCAACGTGGCGCTCGTCGATCCGGACACCTCGGACGTGGACGTGTGCATCCGGGTCGGCTGGGGGAACTGGCCGCATGTGAAGGCGGAGAAGCTGATCGATCAGCTGATCTTCCCCGTCTGCAGCCCGCCGCTCGCCGAGCGCCTGCGCGAGCCTGCGGATCTCGCCGCCGTCCCGATCATCCGCGAACCGACGCCGATGTTCGGCTGGGACGCATGGCTTGGGCCGAACGGCCTCGACGAGTCGATCCTGGGCGGCGGGCCGGTCTTCTCGGATGCATCGCTCTGTCTCGATGCGGCCGTCGCCGGGCAGGGGGTGTTCCTGGCGTGGGAAACCCTGGCTGGAGATGCCATGGCGTTCGGTCGCCTGTCGGCGCCGTTTCCGGATCGTTATTCCACCGGGATCGCCTATTGGTTCGTCACGTCCCAAACCCTTCCTCGGAGCCGTGCCGTGTCGGCCTTCCACGACTGGCTGAAGGCCGAACTGGCCCGGATGGAGATCTGACGGGTTCGCCGGGGTCGCGGCCTTCCGCGCCCCCTCATGTCCCAAGGGGAGGAGCGGCCGCGCAGGAGACAGGCGGCCGCTCGGGATGTGGGTCCGACGTTACCCGATCCGGGGACGAAGGACGGCGCCCGAGCCCAGGCCGATGGCCAAGGGCCGAACCGCGAAGGCACCATCGCCGATCAAGGCATGGGCGAGGGCCGCAACGGCCAGAAAGGCCGGATATTCCCAGCCGCCATTGGGCGCGTTGAACACCCAGCCATTGGGAGCATGGACGAGAAGCGCGCCCAGAAGAACCGGCAGGAGAACGACCGAGACGGCTCGACCGTACAGGCCCAGGAGGATCGCGACGCCGCCGATCAGTTCGGCCAGGATGATGGGCCACGCAAGAAAGGCCGGAAAGCCGACCTGCGTGAGGAATCCGGCAAAGCCCGGGACCGTGAACACGGCGATCTTCAGATAGGCATGGGCAATGAACATGATGCCAAGAGCCGCACGCAGGGCGAAAGCACCATAGGGAGCAAGGCGGGTGTCGATCATGGTTTCGTCTCCGGGACCCCGATGGTCCGTTGCCAGGAACCTGATCCTTTCAATAATGCAAATCAATGGCGCAAATTGCAGTATATTTGTTGCGATTGTGCAAAGATGGGACGGGTCTCTCCTGGGAATCCGGGCTCCGTCTTCGCCGCGGCGCATGAACCCGACCGAACCACGCCTTGAAACATCGGACGTGAAAAGGGGGCCCTTCGGGTCACGAGCGTGGCCCGCTTTCGTCCGCACGATGCGCTCGGCGGTCTTCCGATCGAGGTCACCGGGACGAGCCCGGTGATGATACCCTCCGCACGTCATGGCCGGCCTTGTGCCGGCCATCCCGATTGTTCTAAGCGCGGCGCTCTTCCGACCGGGATCACCGGCACAAGGCCGGTGATGACGTGGAGAAGGTGGTCAGGGCCGGTGACAACACCGTCCCCCGTCATGGCACCCTCCGCTCTTCCTGCCACCCTCCCACGTCATGGCCGGCCCTGTGCCGGCCATCCCGATTGTCTTGAGCGCGGCGCCTCTCAGAAGCGGGATCACCGGGACGAGCCCGGTGATGACGTGGGAGGATGGTGAGAGCGGGTGGTGATAGCCTCCCCGCGTCATGGCCGGGACAAGCCCGGTGATGATTTCGAGGGGAGAGACGGCTAGCCCGACCGTCCGATGCGCTCGCCGCATTGTATGACGGTGAACCGGATCCCCTTCACCGAGAAAGGCTCTCGCCCTGCGAGCCCGTCCGAGCCACGCGGCCCTCGATCGGATAGGCGGGGTCGTTGTACCCCGGCGTCGAGGGATGACCCGTGGCGACGAGGCTGTCGACGAGCGCTTCGTCCTCGGCGGTGAACCGGTAGTCGAGCGCCTTGAGGTAATCGTCCCACTGCTCTTCCGTGCGCGGGCCCGCGATCACCGCGGTGACGAGGCGGTTGTTCAGGACCCACCCCACGGCAAACTGGCCCGCCGTGATCCCGCAGGCCTCGGCGTGGCGCTTGAGGTCCTGGGCGATCTGGAGCGATTCCGGACGCCATTCGGTCTGCATCATCCGGTTGTCCTGCCGGCCGGCGCGGCTGGTCTCCGGCGGTGGAGCGTCGGGGCTGTATTTGCCGGTCAGCACGCCGCGGGCGAGGGGCGAGTAGGGCACGACGCCGAGACCGTAATAGCCGCAGGCCGGGAGATGCTCGACCTCCGGCATCCGGTTCATGGCGTTGTAATAGGGCTGGCTCACCACCGGGCGGTCGATGCCGAGATCGTCGCAGAGGCGGCAGATCTCGGCCACGCGCCATGCGCGGTGGTTCGACACGCCGAAATGCCGGATCTTGCCCTGGCGCACGAGATCCCCCATGGCGCGGACCGTCTCCGCCAGCGGGGTCGCGTGATCCTCCCGGTGGAGGTAGTAGATATCGATCCAGTCCGTGCCGAGGCGCCTCAGGCTCGCCTCCGCGGCCTCCATGATCCGGCGGCGCGAGAGGCCGCGGTCATTGGGACCTGGCCCGGTCGGGTTCGCGACCTTCGTGGCGAGCACCCAATGGGAGCGCGACGCGTTGATCGCCCGGCCCGTGACGTCCTCGGAGCGGCCCTCGTTGTACACGTCGGCCGTGTCGATGAAGTTCACGCCCGCCTCCTGCGCCTTCGCGATGATGCGCGCGGAAAGAGCCTCGTCGGTCGGTCCTCCGAACATCATCGTGCCCAGGCAGATCGGCGAGACCTTGAGGCCGGATCGGCCCAAATTGCGGTAATCCATGCAGAGCTTCCCCATTGTTCATCACCGTCCGGGCATCGCACCGAGAGCGGAGAGCTGCGCCTCGACCTCGGACATCGAGATCGCTCCCGGCTTGAGCCCCTCCCGCACTATGCGGGCACCGAGTTCCGTGAAGAAGGCGTTCGCAGGCGTCGCGACGCCGTGAAGGCGGCCGAGCAGCACGACTTCGCCGTTGAGGTAGTCGGTCTCGACCGATCCGGTGCCGCGCGCGAGGCTCTGCACCGTCGAGCTGCCGAGGCGTCCGACCTCGGCGATCGGCCGCTGCTGCATCAGCCGGTTTCGCCGAGGATCGGCCGCCCCGACGTCCAGCCAAGGAATGCCGGCCGCCTTGAAGGCCGCCTCCGCCTCGGCGCGCAGCAGCGCCTCGAGATGCCGGTAATCGGCATCGAGGCCGAGCGCGGCCTGCAGGATGTTGCTCAGGTTGAGCAGCAGCTTCCCGTACTTGCTTTGCATCACGTCCTGCGACACGAAGACGGCGATGTTGGCAGCCTCCAGAGCATCGGCGAGGGCCGTGTCATGCGCGTTGCTGCCGCCCGGGTAGCGCCCGATATCGAAGATGCCGTGACGGGGCAGGGAGAAGGCGGCGATCTCACCCGGCTGCGAGATGGCGGCGGGCATCATCACCGTCACCCCGTGAACCTCGGGAAAGAGGCGAAGGGCGAAGCGTTCGTTGGCGACGCCGTTCTGAACGCAGAAGACGGCCTGCCCGGCGGCGCCCGCGGCGCGAAGACGGTCCAGGGCGGGGGGCGTATCCTGGGTCTTCATGGTCAGCAGGATGGCATCGTCCGGGCGGAAGTCGATGTCGGCCGGGTCCGACACACAGGCGAAACGGGCTCGTTCGGCTTTCTCCGGCGTCCGCAGAAGCAGCCCATGGGACCGGATGGCCTCTAGCTGGGTGCCGCGAGCGATGCCGATCACCTCCTGCCCCGACGCTGCGAGGGCCGCGGCCACGGTTCCGCCGATCGCGCCGACGCCATAGACAATGATCCGCATGATGATCCTCGCGTGAGAGCTGGTCGATAGGGATGGGTCGTTCGGGTGTTCCCTTCAAGCCCGATCCCTCGCTTCGACCAGCCTGGGGGGCGGGCTTTTCCAAATCAGTCCCGCGCCGCCCAGGCCATGCCGCGTTGCAGGATGGTGCGCATCTCCGGCACGTCGAACTCCTTCGCCACATGGCCGAGGGAGCTGTAGAAGACCCGGCCCTGGCCGTGACGGCGCTTCCAGACCACCGGCATGACGACGCCGTCGATCCAGGGGGCGTGCTCGCCCGAGAAGGTGGTCGTGGCGAGGACCTCGTTCGACGGGTCCACATGCATGTAGTACTGCTCGGAACGGTAGTCGAAGTCCCGGATGCCCTGCATGACCGGATCGTCGGGGCGCGTGACGTTCACGCGGTAGTCGATGATGTTGCCGGGATGGGCCACCCATTGTCCGCCGCACATGAACTGGTACTCGACCGCCTCACGGAAGGCATCGCCCATGCCGCCGTGAAAGCCCGCGAGGCCCGTGCCGTCGCGGACGGCCTTGGACAGATTGGCCACCTCGTCCTTCTCGATCTTCGACATGGTGTAGATCGGCACGACGAGGCTCATCGTGGAGAGCCGAGGGCTGGCAAAGGCACGGGTCGAGGTCTCCAGGTGAACCTGAAAGCCCTCGTCCCTCAGCAGGCCGGCCACGATGGTGGCGCATTGCTCCGGCTCATGGCCGTGCCAGCCGCCCCACACGATGAGTGCTTCGCGCATCGTTCTTTCTTTCTGTCGCTGTGATCGATCTCAGGCCGCGGACGCCGTCTGGGGCTGACCCTTCCAGAGCAGCGCCGCATCGGCATCCTCCAGGACCGCCGGCCGCTCGAGCGCCGTGGTGATCGCCCGAGGCTGCCCGGTCGCCGCTCCTTCGAGGATGCTGTGCATGACCTCGAGGACGTGCAGACCGAGGCGACCGCTGGAGCGGTGCGGGGTGCCGTTCAGAACGGAGCTCGCCAGATCGGCGAGGCCGAGCGCACGGTAGTTGGCCTTGCTCGGAACCTCGGGAGCCCAGTTGGGCGAGCGCCAGTTGGGGGAGCCCAGCGGCATCTCGCTCGAATCGACGGCGCGCCAATCGCCGCCGCGCTCTGTGATCTCCACGTGGCCGCCGAAGAAGTTCGGATCCGGAACGCGCAGCGAGCCCTCAGAGCCGTAGATCTCGATCGCCGGATGGCTGTGCTTCCACACGTCCCAGCTCATGCAGAACGTCACCTGCGCCCCGGAGGCGAATTCGAGAAGCGACATCACATGGGTCGGCGTCTCGACCGGAATCCGGTGACCCTTGCGCGGCGACTCGGCGGTCACGATGCGCTCGGCAAATCCGATGCTCGACATGGCGAAGACGCGCTGGACGGGCCCGATCAGATTGACGAGGGTGCTCAGATAGTACGGCGCCATGTCGAGGATCGGTCCGCCGCCGGGCTTGAAGAAGAATTCCGGATCCGGATGCCAGTGCTCCATGCCGTGCGACATCAGGAAGGCCGTTCCGGACAGGATGCGGCCGACCTTGCCCTCATCGACGAGGTTGCGGGCGAGGCGCCCACCCGCGCCGAGGAAGGTGTCGGGCGCGCAGCCGAGATGGAGGCCGCGCGCTTCCGCTTCGTCCACGAGCCGGCGGCCCTGCTCGAAATCGACCGCCAGGGGCTTTTCCGAGAAGACGTGCTTGCCGGCGCTCAGCGCCGCGAGCGAGACGCCGAAATGAGCCGCCGGGACGGTGAGGTTGACCACCAGGTCGATGTCGTCATGGGCGAGCAGTTCGTCGACCGTCAGGGCCTCGATGCCGTGCCGGCTCGCCTGTGCCTGGGCCACTTCCGGCTTCATGTCCGCGCAGGCCCGCAGGGTGAGGCCGCGATAGGCGGGGATGTTCTGGAGATAGATGCCTGAAATGTTGCCGCATCCGATGATGCCGACGTTGAGGGAGTTCATGGTCCTTAATCCTCGATCGTGCGCAGGAAGGCGAAGCTGTTGCGGGCGGTCTGCCCCGGGTCCGCGGGCTTGTCGTGCTCGACGACCATCCATTTCGCGCCCGCCGCACGGCAAACCCGCCACAGGTCGCGCCAGTCCAAGGTGCCCGAGCCCACATCGGCCCAGCCGTCCTGGTCCTCGTTCTGCCCGGCGGGGGCGATATCCTTCACGTGGGCGGCCGTGATCCGGCTGCGGTAGCGGTCGATCCACTGCTTCGGGTCGGCATTGCCGCGCACGAGCCAGGCCACGTCGACCTGCCAGGTGAGCGGGCTCGATCCGGCGGCCTCGAAGATCAGCTCGAGGGCCGTCTTGTCTCCGTCCTTCGGCTTCAGCTCCCAGTGATGGTTGTGGTAGCCGAGACGGATCCCTTGCTCCTGAAAGCGCTCCGCGATCTGCCCGAGCTCGCGGCCGAGCGAGCGCCAGCCGTCGGCCGCCATGTCGCGCTCGTCCGGCGGAACGGCCGGCATGTAGAGGTCGGTGAGGCCAAGCGTCCGGCATGCCTCGACAATGGCATCGGGCTTTTCGCGCAGGGCCGCCATGCCGACATGGCTGGACGAGGCCTTGAGACCCCGCGCATCGAGCTTCGCGCGGACCTCGGCGGCTTTATCGAGATGCGAGCCGATCGCTTCCACATTGCGGTAGCCGGCATCGGCCACCGTGTCGAGGATCAGGTCGAGATCCTCCAGCGATCGCAAGGTGTAGAGTTGGATGGAAAGACTGTCCGTGACGCTCATGGAATCCTCGGGGTTCGTGACGACAGGCGCGACCCGCCAGGCAGTAGGGCCGATCGCGATGGGGGGTGGTCACAGGCGTTCGCCGGTCTCTGCGGAGAAGAGCGATACCTGCGAGGGATCGGCATGGAGCGTCAGGCTCTCGCCCGGCGCGGCCCGGCGAGAGCCGGTGGTGCGCACCTGGACCGAGCCGACCGGGTCGCTGCACCAGATGATGGTGTCGGCGCCCATGGGCTCGACGATGTCGACCTTGAAGCCCGGCCAGATGCCGTTGCCCGCGATCTCCAGATGTTCGGGGCGCACGCCGAGCACGACATCCTGACCCGCCGACGGGGCGGTGGCGAACGGGTAGGCCGACAGGGCCAGGCGGCGGTCGCCCGAAAGGAAGCTCAGTCCTTCTCCGGTGTTCTCGATCCGGCCCTTGATGAAGTTCATTTGCGGCGAGCCGACGAAACCGGCCACGAACAGGTTGGCGGGCCGGTGATAGATCTCGTCGGGCGTGCCGATCTGCTGGATCTTCTGCTCCCGCATGACCACGATGCGGTCGGCGAGCGTCATGGCCTCGATCTGATCGTGGGTGACGTAGACCATCGTGGTCTTGCCGAGCCGTGCGTGCAGCCGCTTGATCTCGACGCGCAGCTCGTTCCTCAGCTTGGCGTCGAGGTTGGAGAGCGGCTCGTCGAACAGGAAGACGGCGGCGTCGCGCACCAGCGCGCGGCCGATGGCGACGCGCTGGCGCTGGCCTCCGGAGAGCTGGTCCGGGCGCCGGTCGAGCAGGGGGGTGATCTGAAGGAGTTCGGCCGCCTTGGCGACCCGCTTCTCGATTTCGGGGCGCGGCGTCTTCGCCATCTTGAGCCCGAAGGACATGTTCTCGCGCACGCTCATCCGGGGATAGAGAGCGTAGGACTGGAACACCATGGCGATGCCGCGATCCTTGGGCTCCTCCCAGGTCACGTTCTTGCCGTTGATCCAGATCTGCCCCTCCGCCACGTCGAGCAGGCCCGCGATGGCGTTGAGCAGGGTGGACTTGCCGCATCCCGACGGACCGAGCAGGACGATGAACTCACCCTCGTCGATGTCGAGGGACAGCCCATCGAAGACCTGAACGGACTCGAATGCGACGGTCACATCACGAACGGAAACGGTCGACATGCCTTATCCCTTCACAGCGCCGGCGGCGATGCCGCGGACGAACCAGCGTCCGGAGACGAAATAGACCACGAGGGGAACGAGGGCGGCCAGCATGGTCGCCGCCATGTCCACGTTGTAGGCGCGCTCGCCCTGCGTCGAGTTGACGATGTTGTTGAGCTGCACGGTCATCGGCAGGTTCTCGCGCCCTGCGAAGGTCAGACCGAAGATGAAGTCGTTCCAGATGCCGGTGACCTGCAGGATGGTCGCGACCACCAGGATGGGCGTGGACATCGGCAGGATCACCCGGAAGAAGATCGACCAGAACCCGCCCCCGTCGATGCGCGCCGCCTTGAAGAGCTCGATCGGCAGGCCCGCATAATAGTTGCGGAACAGCAGGGTCATGGTCGGCAGGCCGAAGATCACGTGAACCAGGACGATGCAGGTGAGCGAATTGTAGATCCCGGTCATCGAGAAGATGCGCACCAGGGGGTAGAGAAACACCTGGTAGGGGATGAAGGCCCCGAGCAGCAGGATGCCGAACATGACGTTCGCACCCCTGACCCGCCAGAACGACAGCGCATAGCCGTTGATGGCACCCGCGATGATCGAGAGGATCACCGACGGGATCAGGATGCGCACGGAATTCCAGAACCCGACGCTGATGCCGTTGCATTCCAGGCCCGTGCAGGCGGAAGACCAGGCCTTGGACCAGGCATCGACGGTCATGGCGGCGGGCAGGGCGAGGATGTTGCCGAGCCGGATCTCGTCCATGGGCTTGAGCGACGTCACCACCATGATCCAGAGCGGCAGCAGGAAGAACAGGGCCGCCGTCACCAGGAAGGCGTAGACTCCGATGCGGCCGACGGTGAGGTGACGGGGGCGGCGACCCTGGGGCACGGCGGTGCTCATGCATGCCTCCCTTGCGGACGAACGTAGCGGGCATAGACCCAGGGAGCCAGGACGATCACCACGGTGATCAGCATGATGGTCGCGGCAGCCGTTCCGAGGCCGATATTGTTGCGCTCGAACAGATGATCCATGACGAACTTGGCCGGCACCTCCGTGGCGATCCCGGGACCGCCGAGGGTCATGGCCACGACCAGGTCGTAGAGCTTCACGACGCCGGTCGCGAGCAGCACGGTGGCGGTGACGACCATGGGGCGCAGCAGCGGCAGAACGACGGAGGTGTAGACGCGCCAGGTCGGAATGCCGTCCACCTTCGCGGCCTTCCACAGATCCTTGTCCACGCCGCGCAAGCCGGCGAGCATGATCGCCATGGTGAGGCCCGAGCCGTGCCAGAGGCCGGCGATCACGATGGTGTAGATCGCCATCCTCTGGTTCACGAGCCAGTCGAACGTGAAGCTCTCGAAGCCCATGTCGCGGACAAGCTTCTGCAGGCCGAGCCCCGGATTGAGGAACCATTGCCATGCGACGCCGGTGACCACGAAGGACATGGAATAGGGATAAAGGAACACGGTCCGGAAAAGACCCTCGCCGCGCACGTTCTGGTCGATGAACACGGCCATGAGAAAGCCGATGATCAGGCAGCCCGAGATGAACAGGACGCCGAAGATGACGATGTTCTCGGCCGAGGTGACGAACCGGTCATTGGCGAAGAGACGCATGTACTGCGTCAGGCCGAACCAGTCGAGCTTGGGCAGGAGGGTCGAACTCGTGAAGGAGAGCCGCACGGTCCAGAGCATGCAGCCGATGTAGACGACGAGGACAACGAGCGCCGTCGGCAGGAGGGCGATGGCTGCAGGCAGGCGCGTGCGCGCGCCGCGTCGGGCTTTCGTGGCGCTCGACGGGGCAGAGGGTGCGCGAATCGAGATCGTTTCCACCGGGAAGGCTCCACTGCGAGTGCGTCAAGACTCAGTGCAAGACTCAGTGCAAGACTCAGTGATGGAGACCTCGCCCCGGGGCACCGGGGCGAGGTGGAGTGACTCAGGTGGCGTCGCGCATGGCGCTGACGATCTTCTCGATGAAGGCGTCGGCCGACATGTTCGGGTTGTTCCAGTACTGCGTGACCGCATCCTGCATGGCGCCCGAGAAGTTCGGCGGGCTCAGGATCTCCATGCTCTCCACCTGGTTGGCGGGGTCGCTCAGGATGGCGTGGGACTTCTGGGCGCAGATATCCATGGACGAGACGTCGACATCCATGCGGACCGGGATGGAGCCCTTCTTCTTGTTGAACTCGATCTGCGTGGCGGGATCGAGCAGGACCTGGATCAGCTTGTCCTGAGTGGCGAGCGCCGCCTTGTCCTTCGTGGCCGGGAAGACGAAGACGTCGCCGCCGATGACCAGCTTGGGCTCCTGCCCGACGACCGTGCAGCCGTACTCCTTGCCCGCGGTCTGGCCTGCCGCGATGAACTCACCCTTGGCCCAGTCGCCGTTGAAGTGCATCGCGGCCTTGTTGGTGATGACGAGAGCCGTCGCGTCGTTCCAGTTGCGGCCCGGGCTGCCCGGGTCGACGAGGCCGCGCATCTTGCCGAAGAGCTCCACGGTTTCCTTGAACTTGGGGGTCTTCACAACGTCCGGTTTGCGGGTGCCGTAGAGCTGGCGGAACATGTCCGCTCCGCCGTGTCCGACGACGACGGCCCGGAACAGGTTGTGCTCCCAGGTCGGCTGGCCGCCGAGAGCCAGCGGAATGATGCCCTTGGCCTTCAGCTTCTCGCCGCTCTCGACCAGCTCAGGGAAGGTCTTCGGAGGCTCGAGACCGGCATCGGCGAAGATCTTCGTGTTGTAGAACATCCAGTTCTGGCCGTGAATATTGACCGGAACAGCGAAGAACTTGCCTTCGCGCACAGTCGCATCGACGATCGGCTTGGGCATGATCTGCCGCCACTTGCCTGCCTGCGCCTGCTGATCGACGTCACGGACGAGATCGTTGCTGACCAGCTCGTCGAACTGCTTGCCGGTGTTGAACTGCATCATGGTCGGGGGGTTGCCGCCCACCATGCGGTTGATGCCGGCCGTCCGGGCATTGGCCCCGCCCGCAATGGCATTGTCGACCCAGGTGCCTCCGGCCTTGGTGAACTGATCGGCGAAGACCTTGACCGAGGCGGATTCACCGGCCGAGGTCCACCAGTGCAGAACCTCGGCTTTCATCTGCTGCGCGAACGCGCCGGTGCTCCAGATCAGGGCGATGGAAAGGGTATATGCGGAAACGCGTGTCGTCATGCTCATGGCTTCCTCCCAGAAGCGTTTTATCGATTTTTGTAATCGATTACATCTTGAGATATAGGTTGTAGAGACTTTTTAGATTAGTCAAGACACTCGTTGAGGTCAGTCATATCCTGTGAGAGAAGGTAACATGTCTTGCCGAGGGGCGGGGAAACCTCAATGAGTCGGAAAAGGTGGCATTCCGTCAAGGAGATCCGCATCGCCGACGTGGCTCGTCTCGCAGGAGTATCGACGGCGACCGTCAGTCGCGTCCTGTCGGAGCCGGGCAAGGTCAGGCAGAAGACGCACGATCTCGTGATGGAGGCGGTGCGCCGCAGCGGCTACATTCCCGACAGCACGGCGCGCAAACTGCGCACGCGCCGCACCATGACCGTGCTGGTGGTTGCGCCCCGGCTCACCAATCCGGTCTTTGCCGAGATCCTGCGCGGGGTGGACGACGAACTGACGCAGTCGGGCTACGGGATCATCATCGGCAACCTGGACAACCGCAGGGAGCGGGAGGCCCGGTATGTGGACCTCGCCCTCTCCCGGCAGGTGGACGGCGTTCTTCTGCTGACCGGCTACATTCCCGCGGACGGCACCCGCGACATGAGGGAGGCCGGATTGCCCATCGTGGCCTTGTGCGCCGCCATCGAGGACGACGCGATCCCGAGCGTGGTCGTTCAGGACCGCGAAGCGTCCCGCAGGGCGGTGGAATATCTGGCGGAGCTCGGGCATCGCCGTTTCGGCTACATCTCCGGAACACCGGGTTCGATCATCGAACACGAGCGGTTCCGGGGATTTTGCGAGGGAATTGCCGCGGCCGGGTTCCGGCAGGACGAGATCGTTCGCTGGGAGGGACCCTTCGTCTTCGCGACAGGCGTCGCCGCGGCCGAGTCCTTCCTGGCCATGAAGGACCGCCCGACCGGGATTTTCGCGGCCTGCGACGAGAGCGCCATCGGCTTCATCAAGCGGGTCAGAGCCGAGCGCATCCGGGTCCCGCAGGATGTCTCCGTCATCGGCTTCGACGGGATCGAGTTCGCGGATTACACCGTGCCGACGCTCACCACCTTTCGTCAGCCCTTGCACGAACTGGGGTGCGTCGGGGCCGATGTTCTCATGAAGCTGATCAGGGGCGAGATGAGGGCGGGAGATTGGAACGTCCGATTGCCGCTGACGCTCCTGGAGCGGGACACCACGGGTCCTGTTCTGCACAAGGACTACACGTCGCTGCGCCGATCGGCGATGTGAGATCGAACCCGCCCACGAGAGAGCAACCGAGGAGAACGCCATGCAGCCCGTCCGTTGGGGAATTCTGAGCACCGCGAAGATCGGCCGGTTGAAGGTCGTGCCCGGCATGATGAAGAGCCCGCTCTGCGAGGTCGTTGCCGTTGCATCACGAGACGAGGCATCGGCGCGGGACATGGCGGCGGAACTCGGGATCCCGAAAGCCTACGGCTCCTATGAGGCGCTTCTCGCCGACCCGGATATCGAAGCAATCTACAACCCGCTGCCCAATCACCTTCATGTGCCGATGACCTTGGCGGCCGCCGCCGCCGGCAAGCATGTCCTGTGCGAGAAGCCGATCGCCATCACGGCCAACGAGGCGGAGCAGCTCGAGCGCGCCGCGGCGCAGGTCATGATCGCGGAGGCCTTCATGGTCCGCCATCACCCGCAATGGCATCGGGCCCGGGACGTGATCCGGAGCGGCGAGATCGGAGATCTGCGCGCGATCCACGTCATCTTCTCCTATTTCAACGTCGATCCGGCCAACATCCGCAACAAGCCCGATATCGGCGGGGGAGGGCTCCTCGATATCGGCTGCTATGCGGTCGTGGCAGGGCGTTTTGCCTTCGAGGCCGAGCCCCTGCGGGTCGTGACGCTCGTGGACCGTGACCCGGCCTTCGGCGTCGACCGGACCACCAGCGCCCTCATGGACTTCGGTGGAGGGCGGCAGCTGGCCTTTACGGTCTCGACCCAGGCGGTGCCCTATCAGAGGGTGCAGATTCTCGGAACGAAGGGGCGAATCGAGATCGAGATCCCCTTCAACGCGCCACCGGACAGCCCCACCCGGATCTTCGTCGACGACGGCAGCCAGCATGGCAACCGTTCCGCGCGAGCCCTCGAGTGTCCCGTGGTGGACCAGTACCAGCTCCAGGGCGAGGCCTTCAGCCGGGCGGTCAGAGGCGCGGCACCGCTCGAATACGGCTTGGAGGACGCCATCCTGAACATGCGCATCCTGGATGCCTTGCGACGGTCGGACGAGTCCGCCGCCTGGGAGCGGATTGAGAGCATTTTTCGGTGAAGGGGATCCGGTTCACCGTCAAAAAAATGCGGCTCGGCAAAGACAAGAGATGATTCCACGTGAGGGGAAGCAGCTCTAGCCCCGGAGCCCGGTCCGGCCCGAGGGATCGGGCCTCCTATGCGATCGTAGTAGCCCGGATGTCCGTCTCCCTGTCCGGATGAACGCTCGACCTCCGACTGAGCGCCTCGACCCATGCCGAAGCGCTCGAAAATGTCCTCCTGGCGGAGTTCCGTCGAAGGGCGCGTTCTGGTAGAGCCACGGCATCAGGTCCCGAGATCAGACAGGCAATCCTTATGCAGAGCAAACCAGCAGCCGCACCATCGTCTCTCAAGTTCGGTACGAGCGGTCTCAGGGGGCTGGTGGTCGAATTGAACGGCAGCCCGGCTTTCGCCTATACCCGCGCTTTCGCCGAAATGCTCAAGGAGGACGGCTCGGCGGCAGCGTCCCGCAACGTCGTGCTGGTCGGGCGGGATCTGCGGGAGAGCAGCCCGAGCATTGCCCAGCTCTGCTGCGCGGCCCTGCACGAAGCCGGCCTCGAGCCGCTCGATTGCGGCGCTCTTCCCACTCCGGCGCTGGCCTATCACGGGATGCGATTCGGGATTCCGGCCATCATGGTGACGGGAAGCCACATCCCGGAGGATCGCAACGGCCTGAAATTCTACCGGGCTCAGGGCGAGATCGACAAGAACGACGAGGCGAGCATCCTGGCCTGGCATGGCAGGCTGGGAATCGTCTCGGTGCCGGAGGCCGCCCGGACGATCCGCGCCCGGACGCCGGACATCGATCTCGTGGCCGCCTACAAGGCCCGCTACAGCGACTTCTTCGGGGATGGGGCCTTGAAGGGCCTCACGGTCGGGGTCTATCAGCATTCGTCGGTGGCCCGGGACGTCATCGTCGCGATGCTCGAGGCCTTAGGGGCGCGGGCCGTGCCCCTGGGGCGGGCCACCAGCTTCATCCCGGTCGACACCGAAGCCCTGCGGGACGAGGACGAGGTTCTGGCCCGGCAATGGGCCGGCGAGCAATCTCTCGATGCCATCGTGTCGACCGACGGCGATGCGGATCGCCCTCTGATCTCGGATGCACGGGGCATGTTCCTGCGCGGAGACCTCGTGGGAGCGATCACGGCCAAGGCGCTGGGGGCGGACGCGATCGTCACGCCGGTGACGTCCAACTCCGCTCTCGAGGAGTCCGGCGCCTTCGGGACGGTGCTCCGCACCCGGGTGGGGTCACCCTACGTCATCGCGGGCATGGCGGAGGCCATCGCGTCCGGGGCGCAGGCTGTCGTCGGGTTCGAGGCCAATGGGGGCGTGCTGCTCGGTTCCGACGTCGTGCGGGACGGGCGCCGTCTTGCCGCTCTTCCAACCCGGGACGCGATGCTGCCCATCCTCTGCGCTCTCGGCGAAATCGTCGCTCAAGGCCGGTCGCTGGCCGATATCGGGGCGGCCTTCGCCTTCAAGGCGGCGGCCAGCAATCGTCTGCAGAACGTCGCGACGGACCGGAGCGCAGCTTTCGTTGCGCGATTGCAGCAGGAAGAGACGTTCCTGGCCGAGCTGATGGCTCCCTTGGGCGGCGTGGCCGGGATCAACTCCCGCGATGGATTGCGGATGACTGCGAAGAACGGCGAGGTCGTGCACTTCCGCCCCTCCGGCAACGCGCCGGAGTTGCGCGTCTACGTCGAGGCGGTGACCCAGGAACGGGCGGATGACCTTCTGGCCTGGGGGCTGTCCGTCGCAGGCAAGCAGGTGGCCTGAGAGCATCCACTGGTGCTGACGATGGGGCGGTTGTGAACGGCGGAACCTAGAGCGTCGGACGGACCCAGAGGGCCGCGTCAGCGACCCGAAGGGCCACGCCCGTGAAAAGTGGATCCGGTTTTCGCTGGCGCGGCCCGCTGGGTCCGTTCTGACCGATGCTCTCATTCAAGAAGAAAGCATCGGATGGATCCCAAAAGGGCAAGTCCACTTTTCACGTCCGATGCTTTAGCGCATCGCCCGTTGCCCAAAGCGCTCCTGGCCGGTTGCCTTGCCCATATATGTCGGTTCGAAGGTGCTCTTCAGAGGATGCGGGTTCCAGTCCTCATCGGGCATGGAAAGGCTGTCACTCTGTCCGGACCACCGCGTTTCGAAGCGGCGGGCGGCATCTCGGCTCTTGAATCCGATCAGACCCCAGCCGGTGCGGAACTGATAAAAGTCGTAAGGGGTGCCGTTGGCCTCGAGCCAGCGGACGACCTGAAGCTTGAGCGCCTTCTTGCTCTCGTTCCAGACATCCCAATCGTTGATCAGAAAAATGGACGGCCAACTCTTGGCATAGGCCTCGACTTCGTAACAGGCGGACGTGGCCAGTTCTTCATCGCGGATCCGATCACCGATCGCCTTCTTGATCTCCTCCAGGTCGGTCATGGACAACCTCATCTCTCCGGTCACGCGCCGTGCCTCAGGAACTCTCCGAAGCATGACGATAGGCTTACCTCCTTTTAGGTAAACAGGGCGTAATCCGTCTAGTTCCAACGACCTCGAGCGGGGAGCGTGCCGATCCCAGGTCGATCGAACGGTCGGCATGGTCCGGGGCGGGGCGACGCCTGTTGTGGGCCTATCCCACGTCATGGCCGGCATGGCTCGTCCATCCCGATTGCTTGAGGCGCGGCGCCTCTCGTATCGGGATCACCGGGACAAGCCCGGTGATGACGTGCGAGGGTGGTGTGACCCGGTGATGAGACCCTCTCCCCGTCATGGCCGGCCGGTCATCGCTCGCCTCTCGCCGGTCATCCCGATTGTCCGAGGCTCACACCCTGACGCGGCGCATCGTTCGGGGGGGGGCGCTCTCGTCCGCACGATGCGCGAGGGTCGCCGTCCCCGAGCGGGGCCTGCGGGCGCCCGATGCAGGGTTCATCCCTCAAGCTTTGATGATGCGGGGGTCGGTGATCCCGGCCCTCGCGCAGACGTTCCGGGTATCCAGGACAAGCTTCGCATGGTCCACGACCAGGCGGTAATCCACATCGTCGTGGTCCGTCGCGATCAGGACGGCGTCGTAGCGGCTCACGGTTTCGGGATCGATCGAAACGGAAAGCCGGCCCATCAGGGCCCCATGCTGGCGGGTTGGCGGCAATGCGGGAACATGCGGGTCGTGGTAATCCGCACTTGCGCCGCGCGCTTCGATCAATTCCATCAGTTTGAGGGACGGGCTCTCTCGCATGTCGTCGACATTCTTCTTGTAGGCGGCTCCCAACACCAGAATCCGCGAGCCGCTGAAAGGGCGCCCGCTCCGGTCGACGGCCTCGACCAGCCGCTCAACGACGTAGTAGGGCATGTGGGTGTTCACCTGCCCGGCGAGTTCGATGAACCGCGTGGTGATGTCGTATTCCCGTGCCTTCCACGTGAGGTAGAACGGGTCGATGGGAATGCAGTGCCCTCCGAGCCCAGGACCGGGATAGAAGGGCATGAAGCCGAAGGGCTTGGTCTTGGCGGCATCGATCACCTCCCAGATATCGATGCCCATGGCCGCGTAGACCACCTTCAACTCGTTGACGAGGGCAATGTTGACCGCCCTGAAGATGTTTTCGGTCAGCTTGACCGCCTCCGCCGTTGCGGCCGTGGAGACCGGGACGGTCTCGACGACAAGCTGCCGGTAGAGGGCCTCTGCGAGGGCGAGGGCCTCGGGCCCGTCGCCACCGACGACCTTCGGGATCGTCGAGGTTCCGAAATTCGCATTGCCCGGGTCTTCCCGTTCCGGCGAATAGGCCAGGAAGAAATCTTCTCCGCTTTTCAAGCCTGTGGCTTCGAAGATGGGCTTGAGCACATCGTCGGTCGTTCCGGGATAGGTCGTGGATTCGAGAACGATGAGTTGGCCCGGGCGCAGGCGCGACGCGATCGTCGTCGCTGTGTCCCGCACGAAGGACAGGTCCGGCTCGCGGTGCCGCGTCAGCGGGGTCGGCACGCAGATCAGAAGAGCGTCGGCCTCGCCGAGGCGGCCGAAATCGGTTGTCGCTTCGAGGCGCCCCGTGGCTGCCGTGCGAGAGATCTGATCGGACGGGATGTGCTTGATGTAGCTCTCACCGCGGTTGAGGCGATCGACATACGAGCCGTTGATATCGAAGCCGAGCACGGAATAGCCCGCTTGAGCCGCGGTGAGGGCCAGCGGCAGGCCGACATAGCCGAGACCGATGATGCCGACGGTTGCCGTGCGACTTTGGAAACGCTCCAGCAGTTCCTCGGCAACGATCGTCAGCCCAGGCGGCATCGCTTGATTGGAGACCATTGTAACTCTCGGCCCATCCCGTATTCGCTCGAGCCAATTACACGATCCTGGTTACTAAGCCAAACTATAGGTAGTTTATCCCTTGCTGTGCCATAGGCGTAGTATCGGCGAGGGAAACTATCTGAGTTCCACAATGAACGTATAAGGTCTTCTTCCTTCCGCAGGGTCCGATCCCACGGATAGCTTCCGCATTTTCTCCAAAGTTGACATGCTGCTCCGCCTTAAGCACTACGGGTGACAATCAGGCAGGGACCCTGCGGGAAATATGCTATATAAGGTAACATAATGGCAAAGCGCTTCTTGGTGACCGGGGGAGCCGGGTTCATTGGCTCAGCCGTGGTCCGTCGCCTCATTCGTGAGACACCCCACCAGGTCCTGGTGGTGGACGCACTCACCTATGCTGGCAACCTCGATTCTCTGGCGCCCGTCTCCAGGGATGCCCGCTACGCATTTGAGCGCGGCGATATTTCCGATTCCGAACGCATGCGCGCAATCATTGAGCGCTTCGCGCCGGATGTCGTCATGCACCTTGCGGCCGAAAGCCACGTGGACCGCTCGATTGAAGGGCCCGGAGCGTTCGTTCAAACAAACGTGGTAGGAACCGTAGCCCTGTTGCAGGAGAGCCTGCGCTATTGGCGAAGCCTCGACGCCGACCGTCGCGACAGTTTCCGCTTCCACCACATCTCCACGGATGAGGTCTTCGGATCGTTGGGGGAGGAGGGCTTCTTCCACGAGAGCTATCCTTACCAGCCCAACTCTCCCTATTCTGCCTCCAAGGCAGCGTCAGACCATTTTGTGCGGGCGTGGCACCATACTTACGGCCTACCTACCATCATTACGAACTGCTCCAACAATTATGGACCTTACCATTTCCCTGAGAAGCTGATCCCGCTGATGATCCTGAATGCCCTGGAGGGCAAGCCGTTGCCGGTCTATGGCCGCGGCGACAATGTGCGGGATTGGCTCTATGTTGAGGATCACGCTGAGGCCCTGATCCTTGTCGCCGAGAAGGGGCAGGTCGGCGAGAGCTACAATGTCGGCGGGTGGAATGAACGCCGGAACATCGACGTGGTGAAGGCCATATGTGCTCTTGTGGATGAACTCGCTCCCGATCCTTCGATCGGGCGCCGCGAAAGCCTGATCACGTACGTTCCCGACCGGCCGGGGCACGATCTGCGCTATGCAATCGACGCGTCCAAGATCAAGCGCGATCTCGGCTGGACACCGGCTGAGAACTTCGAGAGCGGTCTTCGTAAAACGGTGGCGTGGTATCTGGACAACCGGTCCTGGTGGGAAGGCGTTCGTTCCGGGGTGTATCGGGGCGAGCGGCTTGGCATGATTGTCTGAGCAATTGTTGGACGAAGAGCATGCTGGAGATTGAGCCAACGGCTATTCCCGATGTGAAAATCCTGACACCGAGGCGATTCTACGACGGACGCGGTTTCTTCTCGGAGGTGTACAACCGACAGCGTTTTGAAGAGGCTGGCCTCCGACTCGACTTCGTGCAGGATAATCATTCTCTGTCCGCAAAAGCGGGGACAATCCGGGGGCTGCATTTCCAAACGCCGCCCTTTGCGCAGGACAAGCTCGTTCGCGTGGTACACGGCCGGATCTTTGACGTGGCTGTGGATCTGCGGAGATCCTCGCCGACCTTCGGTCAACACGTAGCGGTAGAACTCTCCGCCGAGAACTGGCGACAGCTCATGATCCCGGCAGGTTTTGCTCACGGCTTCTGCACTCTGGAGCCGGACACGGAAGTATTCTACAAAGCAACCGGTTATTACTCAGCCGAGCATGATCGAGGTCTGGCATTCGATGATCCGGCTTTGAAGATCAAATGGCCTGTCGCGCAGGCTGAAGCGGTGGTGTCGGAGAAGGATCGAGCGAATCCAAGGCTTGCGGACCTCCCGGCCCATTTCGGTTAGCGAGATTGGTCAGTTTATTCATTGGTTCAGAGCAACCCGCCGCTTGTCGATCCCCACTGCGGCCCGATCCGGCAGGTTCAGCCTACGGACCGGGTGCTTTTCGGGAAGAGGCATTATTGCTATTCACAACGATCCTGTCTAAGCCACAGGTCTCCGTCGGAACAATGCAACGTTGTTGTTGCAGGGGTTGGAAAGATGAACAATTCAAATGGGCAGGAAGCGTCAGGCGCGATGTCAAGCGTGCAGCGCTCTTCAACGGGCGGAATGTCTGCTGCCCGTAAGTATTTGAAAGGTGCTATCCGTTCAGTTCTTAAACAGGCTCACCGAATCGCCAATGAAGACAAGCCCCAACCTCAGCAAATGAAGCCGAGATTTTGCCAGTATATGGGCAACAATACTCTGCTGACAGAGACTTATTTCGGGCGGAAGATTTACCTCGACAGCGAAGACCTCAGCCTGACGCCCCATATTGCTTATGAAGGGCGGTGGGAACCTTGGGTGACGGAGTTCTTCATCCGAGAAGTCGGTCCAGGAGATGTCTTCATCGATATCGGGGCTAATTGTGGCTTCTTCTCCATCCTGGCGGCGCATTTGGTCGGGCCCACGGGATTTGTGGTTGCGTTTGAGCCGCAGAACAGGCTGGCCACGCTGGTGTCAAACAGCTTGATGATCAACGGCTTCGATTCCTACTCCCGCGTCCAGACGGTTGCGATCGGTGAGGAGGTGGGCGAGGCGACGCTAGGACATGTCGGGACGCTTCGTGGGTCGGCATCGCTGACCCCAGGGTTTGGGGATGGGACCACGGCAGCGGACCAAGTGAAGGTCCGTCCACTTGATCTTGCTCTTGCGGACGCTGCCCAGAGTGCGGGCCGGCCAGTGGTGCCGACTGTCATGAAGATCGATGTTGAAGGCTATGAGTTCAACGTATGGAAGGGGATGAAGAAGGTTCTGACAGAGTGCCGCGACCTTACGATCCTGCTTGAATTCGCACCGATCCGATATGGCTCACTTGGTCAAAATGGATCGGATTTTGTTAAGGAAATGGTCGATTCCGGGTTTACGCTCTCGGTCCTCCAGCATGACTCCACCGAGCGGGTCGTTTCAAGCAACACCGTCGAAGACATCATGCAGTCCGATCAGTGCGTTGATTTGATCTTGAGAAGACGGGTCGCGTAATCCTTGATCTCGTCGGCTGTTTCACTTTGCGCGACAATGAAACCATCAACGATTTTGATCTTCTGTTGACGGAATTCCTCTCGATAGATCCGAGCCCGCTGGCTCGGATCTGGATTTTTCAGCTGTCGAGCGTTGCTTCGGAAGTGAACGAAGGCAACGCCGGCGCCGCTGGCCAGGGCTACCACGGCTGTGCCACCCATCAGGAGTTTGTTGAACGACCTTCTATCCATTTGATCTTGCTTCCCTGGGTTATGACAGCTGATGGACGGTGCGAAGGCCGATCGCAATCGCGTTCATGGTCGGGTTGACGGATCCACCCCGCGGGAAGACGGAACTGCCCGCCATATAGAGATTCTCTGTGCCGTAGACCCGGCAATCCCGATCGATCACACCACCACTTTCAAGGCTGCCCATGCAGGTCCCGCCCATGTGGTGATGGCCCCCGCCGAGTCCCAGTTCCGGATTCAGGAATGTCGCCTGATCGAGGGCGAGCTTCAGCCGTGTTTCGTCATGCGAACCCGCGTAGGCGGCAAAGAGCATCATGGCATTCCAAATCCGCGATCGTGTCGTCACGTCGGAATTGTAATGCAGACGCAGAAGCGGCAATTTATCAAAGATCGAGATCTCGGATGAGAGCTCGATCCGGTTCTCCCGCAAGGGCAACTGCTCGTTGATAGCAGTCAGATACTGCGGTTTCTCCTCTCCCCGATACACGAGCTGCATGGTGTGGGAGAGGGCAGGGCCGTCAATGCTGCGCCGGTCGGCCAGAGAGAACTTGGTCGTAAACACGAAATCGTAGGTCGGTTCACGATACGAGCCGGCATATTCCTTGAAGTTCCCATCGGAGAACAGCGCCTGGGCCAGGAACGGGTGCGGGTGTTCGGACCAGAAATGCCCGACATTGTCGGCGACGCGTGAGAATAGGTCCGCGGTGTTCTGGGCTTGGATGAGCAATTGCCGATTGTTCTCAAGACCACCGCACGCCAGAATAAAGTGATCCGCGTTGTCCTCGACCACCCGTCCGTCGTTCGTTAGAAACTGGGCGGACGTGATCTTCTCGCCGCGATGAACGAAGCGGCTGAACATGTGCAGAGGGAAGATCTCGACGCCTTTGAGTTTGTCCTTCAGATAGATGTAGGAGCTTCCCCGGCGCCGTGGGCCCTCTTCCGGCATCAACACAGGCGACAGCTTGTAGATGCTGGGCTTGAAATACGGTCCCACTGGCGGCGCCGGATTGAAATAATCCGCGGGGTCCCAGGTTCCGCCTAAGTGCAGCAGAGTCTCGGCCGTCGTGAAATAGGGCTCGATGTCCGACCGGTTGATGAGCCAGCTCGGGGCGTTCTCCGCCAGGGGCTCGAAATCCTCTGCCTCGAAGAACCGGCAGTTTCCGCCCCAGATATGGGAGGTGCCGCCGAGGGCCGAGACCCGCGTCTGGCTGATATCGAAGTATTTCGTGCCTTCGGCGTTCACGCCGCCGGTTTCCAGGTTCGACTCCCCTGGCATCTCGCCACCGGCCTCGTAGACGCGGACCTTGTGGCCGCGGCGTACCGCTTCCGTCGCAAGGGCCAAACCGACCATGCCGCCGCCGATAATGCAGATACTTGCCAAAAGAAGGCCCTTCCACCGTAACATTCGAAGCAGGACCGGCTGGTACCATCACCGAGACGCAAGTTCAAAGGTAATTTTGGCACACTTGGCCGCAGGGGCGGGTATAGGTCGTTCTAGGACGCGGGAGGCGCACAGAAGCGCTCCCGCCCTAGTCTCGACCTTTCAGGATCCTACCGGCGACCCGAAGAGGCTTTGAAAGCCGCCAGGACGTTGACGATAGGAGAGCATTCCGTTCGAGGGTTAGTCGCTCGATTTCCGCCCGGGCTTCCGCAAGCTGTGCGGCCAAGCTCGGCTCGTAGAACGAGGAGGCCGCGATCCGGTGTTCAAGTGTCGCGAAGGACGATGACCAGCGTTCCGGTGCGTTGGTGACTAAAATGTCAGTAAGGGTCCGGTCCTCGACTAGGTTCGTGTGGAGCAGCCCGAGAGATCCATCCGGCGACACCCGCTCCAGGGCAAGCCCGCCCGACTGGACCCGGCGCACCATGAAGACATGGGAGAAGGATGCCACGATCCAACGGGCGAACTCCAGCGGAGAGACATGGGCGAAGGCCAGCTGGCACCAGGAGTTGAACTCGAACAAGACGAGCGACTTGTGCCTGTTGATAATGTCGAGTGAGTCTTTCAGGATCGGATACTCGAACCCTTCGACATCGATTTTGATGAAGTCGAGGCGGGAGACTCCTTGTTCCCCAAGGAGAGTAGTTAGGCGCTTGGCGGGCACCCGGACGCCGCTCGGCGCGATGTGCCCATAAGCTGAGTTGTCGGCGAAGCCCACTTCGCCGTCGGTGTCGCTGATCGCGCAACGGCTGACCGTGATGTTTGGCTCTCCACTTTTCTCGATGTTGAGTGTTAGGGCCTCCCCCACTGTTGGTGCCGCCTCAACGGCAATGACCCGTCCATTGCGGACGAACCGAGAGAGCATGAGGCTCTTCATGCCGATATTGGCCCCGATGTCGAGGCAGACATCGTCGCTTTGAAGGAAAAACCGGCAGAATTCCTGGAAGTCAGGCTCGAAGTTGTCGGTAATGGCACTGAAGTAAGGATCGGAGACATCCACACCGGCGACGGTATAGGTTCTGTCCGCGATCTGGACCTCCTTCGTCGGCAAAGTCATTACGATGCTCTCAATCCCGAAATTCGAGTTCGTAAAGGGACCGGATAGCCCTCAGTCCGGCATCGGTCAAGATGAAGGCGGACGCGGATGGCCAGTGCTTCCAGAAGCTTGCTCACAAGGTAATTGGTGAATGGGTGTTCAAGCCGCGTCGCTAGACCTTGACCGCTGCCGAGCTGATCAGATTTTTCTGTAACCAGACTTCAGAGCGCCGCAGTGACACTGTCCGGAAACTAGGCGCCGGTTGATGTCGGTCCATCGCAGCCGGATGAAGGGCGGTTGTCGCGGCAGAGTAGCGGTCAGCTTCTAGAGCGCGTTGACATTCATTTGGTCCAGATGAACGCGCTGACGAGGCAAAGGATTGACAGGAACGCCCGTGGGGTCTGTTCGTAGCGGGTGGCGATGCGCCTGAAATGCTTGATTTTCAAGAAGAAGCGCTCGACGAGGTTGCGCTCGCAATAAAGGGCGTAGTCGCAGGGGACTTGTGGCGAGGTTGTCCTGGGCGGGATGACCGGCACGGCATCCTGGCTCTCGATGGCCTCGCGCAACGGCTTGGCGTCGTAGCCCTTGTCGCCCAAGACATGGTCGGCGGGAAGATCAGCGATCAAGGCTTCAGCCTGAGTGATATCGCTCGCCTGTCCCGGCGTCAGGATGAAGCGGAGCGGATTGCCCAAAGCATCGACGACGGCATGGATCTTGGTGGTCAGCCCGCCACGGGAGCGTCCGATCGCACGAGCCTCACACCCCCCTTTTTGCCTGCCGCATGCTGGTGCGTCCGGACAATGGTTGAGTCGATCATGATGTATTCGAAGTCGGGCTCATCGGCCATGGCGGCAAAAAGCCGGTCCCAGACGCCCCTCTTGGACCAGCGCGAGAAGCGAACAAAGGCGCTGTTCCAGTTGCCGAAGAGGTCCGGCAGATCCCGCCACGGCGACCCGGTTCGGGCCAACCAGAGCACGGCTTCCACGAACAACCGGCTATCGACCGCCGTTCGGCCGGGATCCATACGTTTGCCTGGCAAATGCGGCTCCATCCGATCCCACTGGTGATCCTTCAAAATCAGACGCACTCCGCTCACCCGAACCTCCGCTCCGAAAAGGAGCTTGAATCAGACTTGCGAGCCCGCGGGAATCCTGAATGTCAACGCGCTCTAGCATCGCTTCATTCCCCGAAGGTGCGGCGGAACCCAGTGGCGCTTCTCGCCCGCACGGTGCATGCGTTCCGTCAAATCGCTCTAGACAGGGCGGGAAAGAATGACTGCTCGTTTGTCCTTCAGTCGAAGAAATGGGCGTTCGAAGATGCGGTAACTGCGGGCCGCCATTTCGGTTGTTACAACAGACGTCACAAGAAGTTGGGTATAAAATAGGCTTGATGGGCTCCGTGGAGCCCACGGGAGCCGGGGCAGGATATAGGTATTGCCGAACGCAAACGCGGCTAGAGCAATTTGGGGTTGAACGGAATCGAGGTGCCTGATTCCGTAGTGAGTGGGGCGTGAGCAGCGAGGCTCACCATGACCACACCGCTATCACAGGATCTGCGCCGGCGTATTGCCCGGGCTGTTGAGACGGGCAGCTCGATCCGCCAGGCTGCCGCACGTTACGAGGTCTGCCCGTCGACGGCCGTGAAGCTGATGTAGCGGGTCCGCAGGACTGGCTCGCTCGTCCCTGACCGGGTTGGTGGGCATCGTCGCCCGGTGCTGGAACCCCATGAGGACCTGCTCCGCAGCTTAGTTGCGGCCAAGCCCGGGATCACCTTGGCCCGAGATCCGGGCCGAATTGGAAGCCCACGGGATCGTGGTGGCGGCTCTCTCCACTATCCTGCTGACCCTGCGCCGTCTGGGCCACCATTGGCGAACTGCTCGATGAGTTCTCGCCCGAGGAGTGCCAGAACTATCTCACCAACAGCGGCTATGAACCCGTGTAAGTCGATAATGCTCTAAATGGAAGACGTACAGACCGAACGACCGCTTGCTTAGGTAGGCGGCCCTGAATAATGCGGCGGCACGAGGCGGGCGTTGGATTTCAGGCGGCTTGCGAAGTATCCGGTTGCGCGGATGAGATGATCAGAGCCTCCATGAGCCAGGCCACAAAAAGCCTGAGCCAGTTCAGGATCAGCCGCAGATTGTGGCCGGCGGCCACGAGGAGCGCATTGATGGCGTCGCCGGCTGCTCCGAGTAGGTGATTGCGTCCCAGCCGCCCGTCCGCCTTCATGTGCCCGATTATCGGCGCGATCGCAGACCGGCGTCGCAGTTCGCGCTTGATCGTCGGCGTCAGACCCCGCCGCTGTCGCGTGATGAACACCCGATCCGTCTTGGCATAATCATGCCCACGATAGCCTTGGTCGACATAAGTCCGCTCCGGCTCGACGCCCGTCATGGCCACGAGCTGATCGATCGTCGTGCCGAGCGTGTGGCCGTCATACGGATTGCCCTCCAGCGCCTTGGACCCGAGCACGAAGCGTTCGCGGTTGGTCACCGCCAGTGCGACCTTGGAGCCAAACTCGTACGGGCGATGCGCCTTGCCCTTGGCGATACACACCACCTCGGGTGCGTACAGGCTGTAAAGTTTGTTCTTGCTCGTGCGCTCCTGGGTTAGAAGACGCTCAATGAGGCCGAGCAGAGGAGCAAACCGGCGTGAGAGAACCTCATCACCGGCGGCTTTGCGGGCGACATCGCGGTACACGCGTCCGAGATAGGTCTTCAGCCGCTTCAACTCGCTCCGCATGCGGCACATCTGACGGACATAGGCATAGCGACCGACCTGCACGGCAGCGCGTTTGGCCAGGCGGGTGTAGGCCTGGCGCAGCTCGAGGCCGTGCCGCTTGGCCTGCCGCACCAAAGCCTGCAATGCCTTGAGATAGAGCTTGGCGTCGGTGGGATGAGTGATGGCCTTGGGCTGCACGGTGGTGTCTACGCTGATCCGCTCCAGACTGGAGGGCCGCGCCGCGCCGCTTTCCAGCCCGGCTTGGATGGTGGCCGCCAGCAGCGTCTCCAGTCCCTCGGGTCCGAGCCGTTTGCGCCAGCGCGTCAGCGAGCTGGGATCGCACGGCAGCTCATGCTGGAAGTACTCACAGCCACAGAACCACTGCCGGTACGGGTTCTCGATCCAGCGCTGCACCACGGCTTCATCGGACAGGTTGAAGGTATGCTGGAGATACGACACCGACCATCAGACGCGTGGGCTTGGCGGGTCGCCCCAAGGGGCGATAGAAGCGTCCGAACTCCTCATCAAATCTACACCAGTCGATCAAAGCAGCCAGGCGGAACAACGCGTGGCGGGGATCGAGGATCTGGTCGAGGCGGCTGCGGTAGAGGTCGCCGGAATTCGGCAGCGTCGGCTTGGGTCCCATGGCGAAACACCAGGTTTGAGCGGGTCCGTCCCAAGATGCTGGCATTTTACAACGCTTCGTGACGGCGAAGAATCCTTTTGCCTCAATCATTTGTGGGTTGTTCAGGGCCGACTAAGTAGACCAATTCGTGACTGCCGAGGAGTTTTGCCAGCCAAGAAGTGTTCAGCGTGAGCCATAGCACAGCGCCGCACATGACGGCTGCGGCTGGGAACAGCAGTATAGTTGATCCTCCAATGGCGTAGGCATTCGGCAGGGCAAAGAAGACAAGGGCGCTCCCAACAAGGGCTAGAAGAGCCAGCGTCAAATGGCCTCTGACGTAGGGTGTTATCAAAGCGAGACCTATTTATGATCGAGCAGTCTTTTCTCCGGCGCATCACGAAATTGCCACAACCCGCTGGCTTCCGGAGGGGAGGCTGATGTTCAGACGGAGGCACCCTCTCCGCCCAAGCAGGTATTGATTGAAGTTGACGTTAATCTGTTCCAGCAATCTTACCGCCTCATTGCAGCCCTTACTGCTTAGATGTGATTTCCGCTGCCCTAACAATGGGGTCGGCGAAATCCTTGGCTCTGATTGTCCCGATTGTTGCCGCGCTCGCCAGCATCACAGTTCCGGCTAAGACAATAATATCTTTTCTATTAACACGGCGGAGACGTAGTTGAATGAAATTCGCTGCAAAGACGAAAAGAAGCGTCGTTGGTAGAATGTTAAACCGGTTCTCAACTGCAACGAGACTGTTGAGCGCAATAATTGCGCCGGTCGCACATGCGATGAACAGGACTGGCGCGGCGATGGGCGCCCGATATTTTCGCTTTCGGAGAAACATCATGCTGGAATGCACGAGTGTGTAAGCGCCCAAAATCTGAAGAACCCAGACTAGAAACGGGAGTGCCACAGAATAACTTGGAGCGAGGTCATAAATATAGACGAATGGATAATCCCAGCTGAAGCTATTAAAGATATGCGCAGCAACAGTCTTAATTCCCGCTACAGGATGATCAAAGTACCAACGTAAAGCTCCGCTTGACAAATCCTCCGAACCATAGAACGGGTTCTTGTAAATAACAGGCTCTGCACCGCCGGGCGTAACAACCGTTGCATATTTCATCATCATTATACCCCATTCCACTTGATGCGAGCCGAGATCCGCAGCGGGGAAAATGCTGGCTTTGTTGTGGAACTTCATATTGTAATATAGCTGCGGGCCCGTTATGACTGCAGTTAGAGCAAGTGCTCCTAAGCCGTAACATGCAAGGAAGCGAGACCTTAGTTCCGGTCGCGATTGCAGGCACTGAAAGAGAGCAGTGCAATGCCAAGCTATCAGCAATGCAACGTTAGCGGGTCGTACCATGAGAGCGGCAGCTGCGAAGGCGGCACCTGTGATCAGCCACGCAATCGCCTTTGGACCAGTCTCTCGGACTGCCCTAAAGATCGTCCAGATCATGGCCAAGGTCAAAATGATGGTTGGGCCTTCTGTTAATGTATCGACTAGCAATACTATTGCAAGTGCATTTAATATGAGCCCTAAGAAAGCAGCGGCTCCAAGTCTAGCGCAATAATACGTTATTTCTTTGCTAATACCTAGGGTCAACAATAAATACAAAACGCACTGCACGATAGCAGCGACGTCCGCAGTTAGTCTCCACCCTCTAATGAATGAGAGTAAATATAGAAAAGATGGGTAAAGGTACGTTCTAAGTCCTTCAAAATTACTCAGGAATCCCTGTCTGCGGAAAATAATTGCTATGTCTACGTAGTTCTTTGCATCGGACAGACTTGGATATAGCTTGGCGTGAATGTAGAAGGTCGCGCAACTAGAAATGTAAATCAGAATTGCTCCATACCGCCAATCCCAGCTTATCTTATTTAGACTCATCCTTGTCTCCAGCATCAACCGTGTACAGATGCGAGCGGGCGTGTAACATCATTGACCCCTTCATGGAAGTGCATTGTTAAGACTGTTGATGGTCAAGAATACTGAAGGCCCTGTCGTCGCCAAAGGGGCTCAATCAATCGTGCTCGCTTCATGTTTCTTGATGACGCTGTCGTGATACTATCATTTGCCTTTGATATATAATTTCGCCGCCAGGAGCATCACTTCTACTGGTGTGCCGGACTTACCTGATGTCTAAGCTGCAAAAAAGCTCCCCGTCTTCAATCTATCAGCATTGCGTGCTGTGGCTGATGACAACCGACGCGGTGACTCCGTCCTTACGGTAAACTGAAGAACGCCTGTGCGTCAGGAAGCCACAGCGGGTGCATGCTATTGCTCGGTTGGCGCGAAGCGACTAAACAGCAACACAATTCAGGACAATGGGGCGCTTATGCAGGCTACAAAGCACGACAAGTTGGGACGAGATATTGCCACTATAGTTCTTGCGTGGATAGTATTTCTTGCCTTCCTCCGTGTTCTTCAGATGTCTGGCTTCCCTGTCGGATTCGACGTTTGGCCTATGGGTGAGGACCGGAACTGGCTGTCTTGGTTGCAGGCGGCTAGGGGATCCCGTATCGCGCAGCTCTTCTGGCAGATGAACGACCGGAATCCCCTTTCGCCTTGGTGGTACATTGCGTTCAAGCCCCTAATCATAGGTTTGGACAATGGAATCCTGATTGCGCGTTATCTCATGAGTCTGCTTTGCGCAGTCGCGTCTTACGTGTGTATTCGGGCGGTCGGTGGGGATGATGCGCGTTGGTTTGCTCTGGCGACAGGCATTCTCTGTGCTGTTTTCACGGCCAATGGATATATCGACAATATTTATTGGAACTTCATCGGCGCTCTTTCTATGTCGCTGCTGTGCATCTGGGCCTATACTCTTTACCTTCAGAGCGGCCGGACCGCTGTCGTGTGGTACGGGATCTCGCTGGTGTTGTGGTTCTTCGCGCTGTCGACCTACACGCTCCAGAGTGGTGCGGTACTAGCGATTGCGTACTTGGCCTTTTCAAGTCCGCAGGATGGCTCGAGGAACCTGCTAACCGCACCGGTCGCAAGATTCGGCCGCGCGATTTGTGACTCTCTCGTCTATGTCGGCGTGTTCGGGATTTTCCTGCTGATTTGGAAGACGACGGCAGCACCCGGAATGGCTAAATACTACTCCACTGAATTCTCATTCGATCAGGCGATCACATCCTTGTCCATGGCGGTCTGGCATGTGGACTTTCCCACTTACTCTGTCTGGGCAGGTCGGACACTGTCTTCGATATCAGGAGTCATCGCAGTTGCCCTATTTGCCTTGGCTACTTTCCTCGTGACAAGGCTGGCTGCGCGCTCAGACGAGGCGCGGACACGCTTTAGCGTGCTTTCTGCGCGCTCCGCCTTCGATCTCGCAGTTGTTGCTGTCTGCTTGGTCATCCCCACGATCTTGGTAGAAGCCTCCTCGTCTGTCTGGGTTCCTGGTACACGCTGGCGAATGGTGCATCAGTTTTGGGTGCCCCTATATGTGACAGTAGTCCTCGCTGGGGCATACTTCGCGATCTCGCATCTGTCTCGCCATAGGTTCGCTGAAGGTCGACTGTGGGCTGGGCTTGTGGGCATAGCTGCCGCAGGCATCGTCGCCATCAATTTCGGGCATAACAAGGAGCAGGTAGCGGCAACGATCAGTGAAAGGAACCTCAAGAACTCGCTCGCCGAGATCGTTGCGCGCGAACCGAACATTGGGCATTTCATTGTTAAGCTTGATCCAGGAGCCTATTGGATCTCCAAGGACACAATGAGCCCTGTCTACATCAAGACCTTCTTTCCGAAGAGGGACGTTACGCTTCGGATCATTCCATCCGAGCCACCTCTCGATCCGGCTTGGGGGCCCTGGTGGGACATCGTATTCCAGGATGATGACGAGGGAGTCGCGAATGCTATGATCGGCGGAGGGAGTGTCCCCTACGCAGAGACCCGCGTTCTTGCCTTTGATGGTTCGAAACTGCGTTCGCTGCAGGGCGCGGCCGCCAACGAATTTGCCGGCTTGGCGGTCGCTTGGAAGCGGGATCGTCCACTTCCCAGTGATAGGCCGACGGACGCCGCTGCCAAATCAACATGCTCGTATGACTGGAATCCGACCAAGCAGATTCCTGCGGTTGGATTCGATGTGCCTGAAAAAGACACCCACGGTGCGTTTCGATGGACCATTGGCAAAGAGGCTCAGGTGACTCTGCCAGCCTGCGACCAACCCTTCCGGGTCGATGTCAAAATCGCTTTCGCTCTTTCGGAGGCGAACATCACTGGTTTCGCCCTGACGGCGAATGGCGCGTCCATTCCCCTCAAGAAAAGCAATACTTCTGATGGCTTATCCTTCATGGGGAACTCTGTTGCAGGCACCGGCGGCAAACCTTTGAACCTCGTCCTGTCAGTTCCCAGCCTTGATCGACCCTCTGGAGGAACCCGAGAGCTTGGGGTCGCCGTCCGACAGATCAAAGTTCGACCGGTCACCCACTGATGGTCCGGCGCGGAACTGCCTGGAAACGCCTTGATCCGCCGAGTGCTTCCCGTTAGAACCCCAATCTTCTCTCAGGACTGGACTACAATGAGTCATATCGGAATCAATGACCTGAAACGACACGCTGCTTCCACCGAGGCGGCAGTTCGCGAGGCGGTCGATCGCGTCCTTGAGAGTGGCTGGTACGTCTTGGGGCGCGAGAACGAGGCCTTTGAGGAGGAGTTCGCTCGATTTTGTGGGACGCGTCATTGCATCGGTGTCGCCAATGGAACCGACGCGATTGAGCTCGGTCTTCGAGCCCTGTCCGTAAGGGAGGGGAGCCGCGTCGTCACCGTAGCAAATGCCGGTTACTATACGGCGACTGCGCTTGGTTCGATTGGGGCTATTCCCGTCTATGCAGACGTTGACGGCAAGACACGCCTCATGGACCTCACCCACCTTGCAGATTTGATTGCTGCCGGTGGGATCGATGCTGTCGTGATAACCCATCTGTTCGGCCTCCTCCACGACATGGAGGCGGTTCTGCGGATCACCGACCCCGCCGGAATCCCTGTTCTCGAGGATTGTGCGCAAGCTCATGGGGCAAGCCGTGGAGGTCGCCGGGCAGGCAGCTTTGGAGCCGCAGCAAGCTTCAGCTTCTATCCCACTAAAAATCTAGGTGCGCTGGGAGACGGAGGAGCGGTCGTTACTCAGAATTCCGATATTGCCCAGTCGATCCGACGGTTGCGTCAATATGGCTGGGAGGCGAAGTATAGGGTCTCCACTTCCGGAGCGCGGAACAGCCGCCTTGACGAGATGCAGGCAGCCATTCTGCGTGCGAAGCTTCCCTTTGTCGATTCGTGGAACTCCAAGCGGCGAGAGATTGCCACTCGCTACTCGACGGAGATCAGAAATCCGCGTGTCGGCTGCCCACAGAGTCTCGGGGAGGAGTACGTCGGGCATCTGTACGTCGTGACCTGTGACGATCGCCAGGGTCTGGCTGGGCATCTATCAGCCATGGGTATCGGAACAGATATCCACTATCCGGTCCCCGATCATCGTCAGGCCGCGGTTTCGGAGGCCAATTCCGCAATCCGTCTGCCGATAACTGAAGAACTGGCCGACAAGATCCTGACGCTCCCCTGTTATCCCGAGCTCACGGACCACGAGGTCACGCGCGTTGTTGCGGCTATAAATGAATGGTAAGTCGATGTACTCGGTTATCATTCCCGTATACCGTAACGAGGAGTTCATCCCTCAGCTGATTGGTGAGTTTTCCCGCATCAGCAGCTTGGTGCGGGAGCGCTTTGGTCTCGATACAGAATTTGTGTTCGTGGTCGATGCGAGCCCGGACAATAGCTTTGCGCTTTTGGAAAAGGGGCTTGCCGACGCCCCCTTCCGGTCCCAGTTGATCCTTCATGCCCGTAACTTCGGGTCATTCGCGGCAATCAGAACAGGGCTTCGCGCAGCACGCGGTCAATTCTTCGCGGTGATTGCTGCTGATCTTCAGGAGCCGCCTGATCTATTGATCGAATTTCTTCGTGAACTGCGCGACGAAGCCGCAGATATCGTCGTTGGAGTACGCGAGGGCCGCGATGATCCTGCCATAACGCGTTTATCGGCCAACATGTTCTGGGGACTCTATCGCCGACTGATCGTACGCGACATCCCGCCAGGGGGTGTCGACGTCTTTGGCTGCAATCGCCGAATCCGCGATGAGCTTCTTTCGCTCGAGGAAGCCAACAGTTCGCTCGTTGGTCTTGTATACTGGCTCGGTTTTAAGCGGAGCCAGGTTCCTTATCGTCGAAGAGCGCGCCAATACGGAAAGAGCGCGTGGACGCTTGGTAAGAAGGTCAACTACCTCCTCGACAGCATCTTTGCCTTTACAGATCTGCCTGTTCGTATTCTGACATTCCTCGGTGTGGTCGGCATCGTGGTGGCTGTCGTGCTCGCCATCGGCGTCATTGCCATGCGGCTTGCTGGTGAGATCGACATCGCCGGCTATACTGCAACGATTGTAGTGATCACATTTTTTGGTGCTCTCAATACACTCGGTCTTGGCCTCGTCGGCGCATATGCATGGAGAGGCTACGAGAACACGAAGCGGCGCCCTCTCGCTCTCGTTCGGGACAGCCGTTGCTTCGACGGCGTCAGTGAAGCCACGAGCCTTGCAGTTCAGAGACATCAGTTATGACCGAACCTTTCGTGCATCCTCAGGGAATTTGCGAGACCGACGCTGTCGGACCTGGAACCCGAATTTGGGCGTTCGCGCACGTGCTACCAGGTGCTCGCATCGGTGCCGAGTGCAATATCTGCGACGGTGTCTTCGTCGAGAACGACGTGGTTCTGGGCGACCGGGTCACGGTGAAGTGCGGCGTTCAGATCTGGGATGGCATTTCGATTGAGGACGATGTCTTCATCGGCCCAAACGTCACGTTTACGAACGATCCATTTCCTCGGAGCAAGGTTTACCCGAGCAAGTTTTCGCGGACGATTGTGCGGCAGGGGGCTTCCATCGGGGCGAACGCAACGATCCTGCCAGGAATTGAGATTGGTGTCGGCGCCATGGTTGGCGCCGGGGCCGTCGTCACGCGATCGGTCCCGCCCAATGCTATTGTCGTCGGCAATCCTGCCCGTATTAAGGGGTATGTCACGAGCGACGATCAGGTCGATGCGGCACACGTCGCCGGTTCCTCCGGAGAGCTTCAGCTCTCGCCGCTACAGGTCGGCGGAGCAAGCCTTCACAATTTGAAAATCGCCAAGGATATGCGTGGCGAGTTGTCTGTCGGGGAGTTCGAATCTGACATTCCGTTCGCTCCAAAGCGCTACTTTCTTGTCTACAACGTACCTAGCCGCGAGGTCCGGGGCGAGCACGCGCACAAGGAGTGCGAGCAGTTCCTCATCTGCGTTCGTGGCTCCTGCGGGGTTCTACTCGATGATGGAGAGAAGAGAATAGAAGTGACGCTCGACCGCCCGGATCTTGGTCTTTACATGCCGGCAATGATATGGGGCACGCAGTATCATTACTCACCCGATGCTGTTTTGCTTGTTTTTGCATCGCATGGCTATGACCCGAACGATTATATTCGGTCCTATAATGAATTCATTGCGGCTGTTAGAGAATAGCTGAACAAGACTTGAATCACTCGCGACAGCAATTTGCCCGGTTTGTGCTCGGGGGAGCGGCGAATACAGCTTTGTCCTACGCTGTGTTCCTGCTCCTCCAACAGTTCATGAAACCCACAGCCGCATACTCGGCAGCTTACGTGCTCGGGATCGTATTTTCCTACTTGATCAATACAACCTTTGTGTTTCGGCAGAGAAGATCCGTTAGATCAGCGCTCAAGTTTCCATTTGTATATATAGCCCAATATTTTGTCGGACTGGCTATTCTATCAATTCTGACTTACTTCGGTCTTGACAGCCGAATTGCAATGCTCGTGGTTATTGCTGTAAGCGTGCCACTCACGTTCGTTTTGAGCCGTTTCGTGTTGAAGCGCTCTTCTTGACGAGATCTGTGGCTTGATCCAACGTCAGTTTGCGAGTGCCTCATCGCGATACAGGCGGTGCTTACGTATGACGAAAGTGACCCGTCGGCTTGAGGTCGTTCTGTCCTGACAAGCAGCCTCTCAGTCCTACAGCCGAGATCTATCGGCGGCGGGTGCGTTTGCGCCAGCGCCATTCGCGAGCGCGCTGCGGATGCCGCCGTCGCGAGACGGACCATTGCTCGACCGCCTCGACCGAAGGCGGCCGCTCCCACGCCAGATGCCGGAGTCGACATCCAAGGCTGATCCTGCACGTGCTAGTCCACCCAGCCTACCTGCATGACCGTCGCGCGGCGGAAGCCGTTCAAGCCAGCCTTCCGACGAGGAAACAACAATCATAATTCGTCAGCTTCGAGCTGCGCCAGAAGTGCACGACCATACTTGGTTTTTGTAAGCTTATTCGCGGATTCCTGGAATTCGTCGCGCGAGATCCAACGTTCTCTGTATGCGATCTCCTCCGGCGATGCGATCAACTGGCCTTGGCGCGATTGAAGAACGTGAACGAACTCTGAAGCCTCGAGCAGAGATTCGTGTGTTCCAGCATCGAGCCAAGTGAAGCCGCGTCCAAGGCGCTCCACGCGAAGCCCGTTCCGTTTCAGGTAGAGATTGTTGAGATCCGTGATCTCCAACTCGCCGCGGGCGGATGGTTCCAAACTCTTGGCGAAATCGACAACATGCTCATCGTAGAAGTATAGCCCTATCACCGCCCAACGAGACTTAGGTGCGCGAGGCTTCTCTTCGATTGATGTCACGAAGCCTTGCTCGTCATATGTAACGACACCGTAACGCTCGGGATCCTCGACATTGTACCCGAAGACAGTTGCACCCTCTCTCTGAACACTCGCTCGCTTAAGGACTTCGGACAATCCGTGCCCGTGGATGAGATTATCCCCGAGGACCAAGCAGGACGGGTGGCCCTTAAGAAAGTCTTCCCCAATTATGAATGCTTGAGCCAAACCATCGGGGTTCGGCTGAACTGCGTATTCGAATCGGACACCCCATTGCGCCCCCGTGCTTAGGAGCCTCTTAAAGGCCGCCGCATCGTCGGGAGTCGTGATGACAAGTATATCCCGGATTCCCGCTAGCATCAGTGACGTTAAGGGATAGTAGATCATGGGCTTGTCGTAGATTGGCAACAGCTGCTTTGACGTTACGAGCGTCAAAGGGTGCAGCCGCGTTCCGGAGCCCCCCGCAAGGATAATCCCTTTTCGTTCCATGTAATTCTCCTGCCTCTCGATTGGGCTCTATTGGATCGACAAGCCTAAGTCAGAGATGAACAGTCATGCGCCGACTTCCAACCGCCCCGCACCAACCACGGGGCCGTATGGATGCTTCAAGTGGTCGAGCTTTCTGTCCATTGTCAGCTCATTGGATTTGAAAGTTGCGACCCCGGCGTCATCCTATCACAAAGCGACTGCAGGGGTTCCGTAGTGCAGTTGAGTCGAAGCAGGCTGTTCGTCCCACCCCAGCGAGACATTTGATCGAAGATATAATTCACTGCCGAAGCGACGGGACCAGTCTGTCTTGCCTGGATGGCGACCTCGACCAGTCTCTGGGCGTACTTGTCGGCACGGAATGTATCGTTAGCCCACCGATGGGCCTCATCACCTAATCTCGCCCTGAGGCCCTGGTCGGTGCATAACGCCTCGAGTGCGGATCGTATGTTCGCAACCTCGGTATAAGGATCAATTTTCATTGCGCAGAAATCAGGTATCTCGCTGTAGAAGCCTGTATCCGTCACGATGATAGGTTTGCCATACAGCATTGCTTCGATCGCAGAGGCCGAGGCAGCCTCAAGGCTCGGCCAGCGGAGACAACTAATCACGTCGGATTGTCTAACCGCCTGGGCCAGGGTGTTGTCATCGACCTCACCGGACATGACTAATCTCACGCTATGCCGTTCTGCAAGGGCTGTCAGCTCGGCTTCTGTCTCGGGCTGTATCTTACCGACCACATGATAGACGGCGCGCTCGCGGAGGAGGGCACTGTCGCCGATCGCCTGAACGACGCTGCCAATCCGCTTGTTCGGATTGACATGGCCGATCGTGAGTATCCTGAATGCTTCATGGTCCATATTGCCCGGTGCAGCCAAATGCTGAGGAGCATCGTAGGCTAACGGGACAACGTGGACCGGTCCTGGACAGGAACTGAGTACCCGGCTGATAGCCCAACTGCTATGCGTAATCACTCCTCGCGCCAGTGAGCAGATCCACTCAGTCATCGGTGCCGCATCGCGCGTGTCCTCGAGGAAGTCCTCTCCATTCGAGTGGCTGAAAAAGCGAGTCTGTACCTCCTCGCCGTACCACGTGCGGATCGCCTCATCGGCAAGATCTCGATGCGCCTGCGCCCACTCATAAAAGAGATGGCCGAGATAGAAGTCATGCAGACACACAGTGCCAGGCAGTTTGCCGATCCAATCGAGGCAGCCTTGGTGCATCTCAAAGCTGTTGCCGATCTGATAAATGATGGAGTCGGCCTGGGTTGCGAGATCGGCGACGACATTGCTCTCAGTCCATGGGATTGCTGCGGCATGAAAATCGTGCGCTTCCCTGGCGAGCAGGTGTGGGCTTTCCGCACGCACGACCGTGACCTCGTGGCCTGCAGCGACAAGGGCTCGCGTCACGAGGCTGGTCATACGGCCGATCGCCGATATTTTGACCGCGGGGGTGAATATGATTAGCTTCATCGCAGGAGCTTTTGGACCGTTTCGTGCCAGTTGATCTTGAGGCTGAGCCAGAGCTCCCTGGCATCATCACCATACCGTCGAGCACGCATTGGATCCGACAAAGCGGCTGTCATCGCTTCCGCGAGAGCTGCCGCCGTGGGTTCGGCGACCCATCCTGTTTGCGCGTGCTTGGCCAAGCCTAAGATGCCGCCGCTGTCATCTGTCGTGATGATTGCTTTCCCAGAGGTTGCTGCTTCCATCGCGACGTAACCTAACGAATCCTCATCAAAGGGGAGGTAGGCAACTGCCGCTGAGCCATTCACATAGTCCGCATAGGTCTGACGCGGCAAGAAACGCAAGTCGAGCTTGACCCGAGGGGCAAGTCCGAGACGATCAACGGCTTGTTCTAACCGTTCCGCTTCCTCCGGCGTATCCGGTGGGCCTGCGATGACGAGCTTTACATCCGTGTTGCAAAGAGCCAATGCTTCGAGAAGCAAATATTGCCTCTTTGTCGCATTTACCCGGCCGCCTGCGAAAATATAGTCGCCCGCCGCTCCGCCCTGAAAGAGCTCGGGATCATTGATTGGCGGGAGCAGGACCTCAGCATCGAAGCCATTGTGCTTACGGAGGCGCTGACGTGTCACCTCTGAGTTCGTGAAGATATGCCTGCTTTCGGCGAAGCTCTCGTTGTCGGCATTTCTGATCAACGTGCGAAGATCATCCCCAAGCTGCCCCTGAGGCAAGTTGGACTGTCCGGCGTCGAAGAGATCGTAAGCCTGTCGGTATTGGTGCAACAACCATAGTGTCTTGTGTGGGTGCCGAATGAGGTATGCGGGGAACTTCAATGCAATGACGCGATCCACGTTCCAGAGCTCGAACGCCCGCACCATCATCATCTGAGATGGAATTCTCGTCGAAGGCTCCCACTGAAAGGGGACGCGCAGCACTTCCGCGTCATGCCCAGCGATTACGAGATTCCTTTGCAGGTGAATCGCCAACTCTTCGGCGCCACCCCAGACGAAAGGCGCCATATTGTTGACAATGAGGACCTTCATGCCAAGAGCCTTTGCAGGACGTGTGGCCACGATATGTTCAGCTCATCCAGCCGAACACGCGCATTCTGGCCCATCGATTTCGTTGTCTGCCGATCGGTGTATAGCTTATCCATGGCCTCGGCCAGAGCTTGGGGAGATGGATCCGTCACGGAGCCATTGATCCCGTGCTGCACCAGCTCGAGAACGCCGCCAGAGTCCACCGTCGTAAGAACTGCCTTTGAGGCATAACCGGCTTCCACACTTGGATAGCCGTAAGAGTCCTCGTCCAACGGGAGGTATGCCGCCGCCAAGCAGTCGGCTAAGCGTTGTGCCTTCTCGTCTTCGGTAATCCAGCGATCTTCGAGGGTGACACGATCCTGGAGCCCGTGTTCAAAGATCTGCCTCCGTAAGGCTTCCGGGTACTCAGGACCGGAGCTGGTGCCGCTCAGCCGTACTTCGACTGGCGTCTTCGTAAAGCGCATTGCCTCGATCAGCAGATGCTGGCGCTTGTGATGCTCCAAGCGGCAAATATAAACGATCTCGTTGTTGTGCCCGCGGCAATAAAAACGCTCCGGCGTGAGCACGGGCGGGTATAGAACTTCGCTCGCAACGTTGTTGTAGGTCCTCAGGCGATCGGACACTACCTGAGAATTGGTAAACACGTTTCTTGCTTCACGCAAGGCCGCAGTGTCAGCGGCACGGAGCGCATCGCGGATCTCCCGGTGTTTTGCATCATCCGGAAAGCTGCGATACGGGCTGTCCCACAGATCATAGAACGCCCGGATGTGATGGATGAACCACACGATCTTGTGTGGATGCGGTATGAGGTGCGCCTGGGGCCTAAAGCAGATGATACGGTCCGCTGAGCTTAGATCAACCCAACGGTACGCTGCCATCTGCCGAAACAGCAGATCGGGCGCATCAACCTCCGGGAGGTAGATCCGTTCAACGTGGTGCCCGGCCTCCCGGAGCTGAGGTTCTAGCCATTCGACAATGTTCCTGTAACCGCCACTGATGAACGGAACAAATGAGGAGCAAAGGGCGATTTTCATGTCTCAGGCGAGCGCTCGTTCCAAGCTAGCGGCGATCCTTTGCACGTCATCGCGTGTGAGGTCCTGGTGGGTGGGTAGGTTGATCCCACGCTGGGCCCACAGGTCCGCAGTTGGATAGGCGGCATCCTCCTTGTATGGCGGAAGCACATGCATAGGATGGAAGACTGGGCGCGTTTCGATACCCGCCTCGTCAAGGGCTCCCATGACTGCGTCGCGGTCAGCACCGTCGCCGTAGCGCAGGAAAATTGTGTACATCCAGTAAACTTGCTTAGCCCAGGGCTCCTGACGAGGAAGAAGAATTTTGTTCTGCATTCCAGCCAAGGCGTCATTGTACCAGTTGGCGAGGGTCCCTCGGTCGGAGAGGGCCTTATCGATCATTTCCATCTGAGCCAGGCCAATTGCCGCCTGGATGTTTGTCATACGGTAGTTGTAGCCGACGACCGGAAACCAATAGCGGCGCTGAGGATCCATCCCTTGGCCACGCAAGAGGCGGAGTTTGGCTGCTAGTTCATCGTTATTGGTCGTCACCATTCCGCCCTCGCCGGTGGTCACGATCTTATTGCCGAAGAAGCTGAACGTTGCACAAGTGCCGAGCCCACCAACCTTTCGTCCGAGAACTTCAGCGCCGTGAGCTTCCGCAGCGTCTTCCACGACCCAAAGACCATGCTTGGATGCGACTCGGTTGACAGCTTCCATGTCGGCGGGGTGACCATAGAGATGAACAGGGATAATCCCACGTGTACGAGAAGTAATCTTGCGCTCAATGTCTCGTGGGTCGATGTTCATCGTTTCCTGGCAAACATCCACCAGGACTGGCGTTGCTCCGCAATAGCGAACGGCGTTGGCGGTTGCGATGTACGTGACAGTTGGAACGATGACTTCATCGCCGGGCTCCAAGCCCAATGCAACCAGGGCAAGATGGAGTGCGGTCGTACCATTGTTGGTGGCGATGGCATGCTTCACCCCACAGAACTCTGCGAAGCTTTTCTCGAATGCGGTGATGTACTTGCCGTTTGACGAAATCCAATTCGTATCAAGACAATCGAGCACATACTTTCTCTCGTTCCCAGCCAGCTTTGGCTGCGCGACGGAAATACGATCCATGGTTCTGTCTTCCTGATTGCTATTTGATTACGCGGGCTGGCATGCCAACCGCAGTCGCTCCGTGACCGATGTTGCTGATTACAACCCCGCCAGCCCCGACGGTCACGTGATCTCCGATCGTAATTTCGGGTATGACCTTAGAGCCAATACCCAAGAAACTTAGAGCGCCGACGGTGACGCCTCCCGCTAAGCCGCATTGTGGTGCGATGTGAGCGGCATGGCCGATCTTGCAGTCATGGTCCACCGTCGCGCCGGTATTGATAATGGCCAGATCGGCAATTGTCGCCTCCGCGTTGATCGTTGCACCCGCCATGACGGCGATGCCTGTCCCTAAGCGGGCAGTGGGGGAAATAATAGCTTGCGGGCTGATCGCGTTGACGAGCCGAAAGCCCAATTCAATGGCAGTGGCCGCCAACCTTTGCCTGAGCGGATTCGAGCCTATTGCGACGAAAATCCGGGAATAACCGGCGTCCCGCAATCGTTCAAGGTTCTCGTCGCCTTTGAGAACAGGGATGCCTACACATTCATTGGGACTATCCTGCCCACCCACACAATATGCGACGTGTTCATTGTTCGCTTCGAGCAACTCAATACAAACTTTCGCGTGGCCCCCGGCGCCGACGACAATAATTCCGTCGGTCATTGATGGCTTCCCGCTTTGCTCCAGGATTGCGATTCGGGACGCGCAAAGAAAATATTCACCGACTCCACGCGTTCCAGCTGGTCGAGTGTGATGTCTTCCAGAACTCCTGTAACCTCGTTTATTGCACGGTAGACGAATCCAAGATCTGTCAGTGCCGAGATCCACTCATGGGGAGAATGGCCACTGTGCTCCAGATGTGAGGCTCCAAACTCCATGATCAGAGCGAGGTCGCGATTGGTCTTGATGAGTTCGGCAGCGCCTTTGACAACATCCAGTTCGGCGCCTTCGACATCGATCTTCAACAAGCTGACAGCTTCATCCTTGTCGATCACATCATCGAGCTTGACAGTCGATACGCGGACGGATGGAGACCCATCTAAACCTCCCGAGAAGAGGAGAGAGTGATGGCCACTGGTCGCCCCTAAGAAGAAGTCTTCATCCCCGCTCCGCCAAGATACGGCAGCCTGATGAATCTTCACTATGTCCGAGAATCCATTGATCCAGACTGTTTTCTCAAGCAGGCGTTTTGTCCCTTCGAAAGGTTCAAACGCGACAATCTTTCCAGCGCCGTGCATCGCCCTCGCGGCTGCAATAGTATGGAGGCCTACATTTGCGCCGACATCAACAAACATGTCGCCGGGGCTCAGAAAGCGCTGGATGATCTGGCGTGTTCCTGGCTCAAGTTCGCCTGTATCTATAAGTTGCGCCAGTAGTGCGTGATCAGTGGAAGGGCAGAGAACGTAGCCTACGCTGGTTCGAACCAAGGTCTCGCCGTCGCCGCAAGGAACGGCAAACCGGCGTGCCGCTGCCAAACTGTATTGTTCGACCCGTTCCAGAATAGGTCGTGCTCTCGATACGTGCGCCGTCGCCTGGTTCAGCAATTCCCGCGCTTCTCGCGCTTCCTCGGAAACGCGCGCCGCCGCTTGGTTCAGCAGTTCCCGCTCTTCTCGCGCTTCCTCGGAAACGCGCGCCGTCGCCTGGTTCAGCACCTCCCGCGCTTCCCGTACCTCTTCCCTCAACGATATCGACAGGCGCTCCAGTGTCAGCAGAGATCGCGACACATGCTTGAGTGTCTGCTGAGCCTCTGCGTTCGCGCTCATGATATCATGTTTAAGTGATTGCCTGGCTGTTTCAAGCTCCTCGACCAGGGTCCGTGCCATGTACTGTCTCAATCTGAAAGCAAATGGCTTGAGGAATGGTTTGGACAAACGAAATATAAATCTCGCAAATGGCCGAGCGAGTGCTTTCGGCTTGTTCAATCCAACTGAGGGTTCGTGAGCCTCATCCTGGTAAAGGGGGGCCTCAGCTGAACTCCTGGGGTTGGCAATGTTGATGGCTTTGCCGGCTAATATTTTGGCCGATGAGGAAAGGGCCACATCAACGCTAACGGAGTTTCTGTAGATTTTGTCCATCAGTTTCTGCAAGCTCGATCAGCTGAAGGTTGCCCCCACCCTTGGGTGTGGTGTTATATCTGAGTGACGGAGGGCGTCCAGAGGCATTTTACCTCGTCTCCTTGAGGGGTGGGCGTGGGGGTACGTCCCTTACTATGGGTAAGCGGTTTTTGCTCGTCTTAAGCCGTTGACGGAACTCAACGCGACATTGTATTTGGGTCCCGGTCTCCGACGGCGGTAATCGTTTTGCTGATAAACATGGTTCTCCGATTGAGCCAAATTGTCGCCTATCTGTGACCATTGTCGATTGCAGGACTGGTTCTTCAAGCCTGGCTGATGTGTGCTCACGGCTCAATCGTGATGCTACAACTGGAGATGTACCTTATTATGAGTTCGAAGCGCGCACTGATTACTGGAGTGACCGGGCAGGATGGTGCCTACCTTTCGAAGTTCCTCCTCGACAAGGGCTATGAAGTTCATGGACTGCTCCGTCGAAGTGCCTCCGCGGATGTCATTGGCACACGCTTGAAGTGGATCGGCGTTGCCGGCCAGATCAATCTCCATGACGGCAACCTCACGGACCTTTCCGGGTTGATCAGGGTTCTTCAAGAGGTCAGGCCAAGTGAGGTCTACAACCTTGCCGCCCAGTCCTTTGTGAAATCTTCGTGGCAGCAGCCGCTCCTGACGGGCACTGTCACGGGTCTTGGTGCCGCGAACATGCTCGAGGCCGTTCGCATTGTCTGTCCGGAGGCGCGCTTCTACCAAGCATCCTCATCGGAAATGTACGGTCTCATTCAGGAGCCGGTCCAATCCGAGAAAACGCCCTTCTACCCGCGTTCGCCCTACGCGGCGGCCAAGCTTTATGCGCATTGGATGACAGTCAATTACCGTGAAAGCTTTGGGCTCCATGCCTCCAGCGGCATTCTGTTCAACCACGAGTCGCCGCTGCGTGGCATCGAATTCGTAACGCGGAAAATCACCGACGGCGTGGCACGCATCAAACTCGGTATGCAGGAGACCCTTGCGCTTGGTAACATGGATGCGAAGCGCGATTGGGGACACGCGCGTGATTACGTTAAGGCCATGTGGCTGATGCTGCAGCAGGAAACACCGGACGACTACGTTGTCGCGACCGGCCGCACCGTTTCCGTGCGCGATTTCTGCAAGCTCGCCTTCGAGCATGTCGGCCTCGATATGGAAAGCCACGTTACTGTTGATGAGCGCTACCTTCGCCCGGCCGAAGTCGACGTGCTTCTCGGCGATCCTGCCAAAGCCAAAGACAAGCTTGGCTGGACAGCTGAAACCACGTTGGAGCAGCTGGTTGCCGAGATGGTCGAAGCAGACCTAGCGCGACTCAAGCAGCACGAGCACCTTTGACGGCAGCTGGTCAGGTCGATATGCGGGTCTTGATCACAGGGGCGCGGGGCTTTGTCGGCCCCTACGTCGCTGAGGCGCTGCGCCACAGACTCGGTGCGAATGTCAAGCTGATCCTGACTGCCAAGGAGGCTGGCGAGCACCCGATTTTGGGTTCAGTCGAGGCGCTTGACGTAACGGACCGAGCGGCTGTCGCCACTGCCATTGCCCATCATTCTCCGACCCATGTCATTCATTTGGCCGGAATTGCATCGCCTTCTGCGGCGAGCACTGATCCGCAAATGTCTTGGCGGGTCCATGTGCAGGGGCCCCTAAACTTGGCACATGCAGTTCTGGAGCGCGCGCCGGATTGCTGGCTCCTCAACGTAGGATCGGGGCTCGTCTATGGGGAGAGTGCAAAGCTGGGACTTCCCCTGAACGAGGAAACCCTGCTGTGTCCGGTGGATGAGTACTCCGTGACAAAGGCGGCGGCTGATCTCGCGCTTGGTGCACTCACCCGCCGAGGGCTGAAAAGCGTTCGATTCCGGCCCTTCAATCACACAGGAGCCGGGCAGACAGATGCATTTGCGGTTCCGGCTTTCGCGAAGCAAATTGCAAGGATCGAGGAAGGCTTCTCTCCGCCCGTCGTCAGGGTGGGTAACCTTGATGCAGAGCGCGATTTTCTTGATGTTCGGGACGTCGCAAATGCCTACGCTTTAGCCGTGCAGACCTCAGCGACCCTCGATCCAGGGATGATTCTCAACATTGCGTCTGGAACGCCCCGGAAGATGGAAGACATTCTGGCCTGGCTTCTGGCTCAGAGCAACGTCAGGATTACGATCGAGAGGGATCCGGAACGTCTTCGCCCAAGCGACCTGCCACGAGTGATTGGTGATGCTGGGCGCGCACGGGAGCGCTTGGGATGGGTACCGGAGCATAGCTTTGAGGATACGCTGGGAGCGGTCCTCAGTGACGCGCGAACTCAGATACTCGAACATTGCAAGCAAGGATCATGACCCGGTTCCGCTTCGAAACCTGAAGGGATGCCTGTGATGACTATAGACCCCTTTCCGCCTGAACGGTCTGCGCAGTTCGAAGAACTTGCCCGGTTGTCACAGCTCCTAGAGGCGACACAGGCCAGTGCGGCAACACGGCATCGAGAGTTTGCACAAGCTGCGAGTGAGTGGGAGAGAACTGCTGCCGCACTCACGCGTGAAATCGCTGCTCAACAGCAGATCATCGCTTCGCGAGAGCTGGAGATCAAGTCTCTCAAGCTGGAGCTGGAGGCCATTTACGCCTCCAGTTCATGGAGACTCACTGCCCCGTTGCGCTCGGCGATCGAGCATCTGAGCAACCTTTGGTCGAGGAGGTCCAAAAACGGACATGCAGCCAGCTCGCAACATTCACGCCGCGCCAGCAGCGATAATGGATCATTGTCGGTCCTTCAGCAATCGGTCGAAGGCCATTCGCCGCTGTACTCGTCCATAGAGGGCAAACCTTCGCCCAAAAGCGTTGCCCCAGTCATGACAAAGCTGGTTGTCGTTGATCAATTGAACACGAGTGAGGAGCCGGAGCTGGTGCAGCGCATTTACCGGCAGTTTACGCGAGCCCGTAAACAGGCTTTGGAAAACAGGTAAGTTGTGAGGCAATTTGCATGAAGCTCGTCATCGATTTGCAAGTGGCACAGGGCGCGAGCCAGCACAGCGAAATCGGTCGTAATGCACTGGCTATGACTGAGGCCCTGGTGCGACGCGGCGGCGATCATGAGGTTCTGATTGCACTTAGCGGCGCTTTTCCGGACACTATCGAAGCTTTGCGTGCGACATTCGACAGCTTGCTCCCGCAAGAGCAGATCGTCGTCTGGGAGGCTCCGACCCCGATGGCTGAAATGGACCCAGCGAATGGTTGGCGACACAAAGCTGGAGAGATCCTGCGGGAGACATTCCTCTCAGGACTGAAGGCCGACATGGTGTACGTACCCAGCCTCATGCAGGGCTACGATGACGATGTCATCGTGTCTGGTGCTTCACGGACGGATAGTCCTGTCACTGCTCTCGCGCTTCATGATGTGGTTCCATTTTATGAACAGGCTGGTCTCGAGACGAACCGCAAAGCCTGGCTTGAGTCGAGGTTGAGCTTTGTCCGTCAGGCGGGGCTCTGGCTTGCTCCATCGGAGGCCTCGCGTCGGCAGTGCGCGAGTTGGCTTTCGCTGCCCTCGGAGTCTGTCGTCAACATTTCCATGGCGGCGCCAGAGTATCTGCGTCCAATGCGATTGAGCGAGAATCGCGCTCCGGCAGTCCGCCACCAGTATGGTGTGACCCGCCAGTTCCTATTATGCGCGGGATCGGCTGCGTCCCAAGAGGGGCTGGAAACGTTGTTGAAGGCATATGCCAGGTTGGATGAGGCAGTGCGCCGTTCCTACCAGGTCCTGGTCACTGGCATCAGTCGGAACGAGATATCCCTGCAATTGCGCCAGCAGATGGAGCAACTGGGTCTGGCCCACGACTCCATTGTTGTTGCACCGCTTGTTCGGAATAGCGATCTCTGTGAACTGTACAATCTCGCCAGCGCATTCTGCCTTCCTGGGCTGAGCTCCGGTTTCGGGATGGCCGGGCTAGAGGCAATGCAGTGTGGCACTGCGACAGTGGGCGCCAACCTGCCGGGTATATCCGAGATCATCGGCCGCTCCGATGCGCTGTTCGATCCCAGGGACGAGAGGGATCTCGCCGGCCGGCTGCATCAGGCCCTCACCGACGAAGACTATCGCAGAAGCCTTTCGGGGCATGGGCTGACACAGGCGCAGAAGTTCACCTGGAGGGAATGCGCCAGCCGGACGTGGGATGCTTTTGAAGCCGCGTATGATCGAAGGAATGCCAGTCAAGAAGGTGCCGAGAGGAGGGGCGTCTCGGAAACGCCGGATCTGAAGCGGCTGCGTCTTGCCTATGTGTCGCCTTCGCTCGCTGAGAAGGAAGGTCACAATCGGAACTCCGACCTCGTGGCTGGCCTGGCTCGTCATTACGAGATCGATGTCGTGACAGATCAACCAGGCGGTGCCCCCCCCTGGGTCGAGGAGAATGGCCCGATCAGAAGCATGGGTTGGTTCGACAAGAATGCAGGCCAGTACGATCGGATCCTCTATGACTTCGGAGATCCCCAGGCTTATGCTCAGATCATCGATCTGGCACTCCGGCATCCGGGTGTTATCGCTCTGCATGATTGTTGGCGTGCCGAAACGCCCGAAGATCAGCGTCCGAATGATGCCCATCCGCAATATCCTGAGGAGGACCTCTACTACGCGCGCGGCTATACGGCGCTGAGTGACGAGGCTCAAACCATCGAGGCGTCCCGCCTCCCATGGAAGCATCCAATTGGCGTCTCGGTTTTCCGGAATGCGATCGGAGTCATCTGCTGCACTGACGAGACCATGAAACAGGCACGTCAGTACCTTGGCGACCATCTTGCCGATGGGTGGGTAGTCATTCCCGCCGAGAGCGGGTCGGGAGAGACGAATTGTTCCATAGCGCCGCCGGAACGAGCTGATCGATACTTTGCGGCCATCGAGTCTTTCGCAAGGAGCAGCGTCGAAGCACTCAGACTCCGGGCTGTAGCTGCGATCACTGCCGTCGATCCTGATTACGAAAGCGAGAGAGACTGGCTGTCTGCCGCTCGGGCCATCGCCCACAACACGCCATCTTCAGACCGCACACGCCGTATACTCGTTGACATCTCAGAATTGGTTCAGCGCGACGTGGGCACTGGCATTCAGCGCGTGACACGCAGCATCTTAAAGGAGTTGCTGACAAATCCGCCGAACGGGTACCGGGTGGAACCGGTATACGCCTACCCGAACAAGCCCGGATATCGCTACGCTAGAAAATTTACCTTGCGGTTCCTCAATCGGACAACTGAGCATTTAGATGATGCGGTCGTGGAGACAAGACCGGGCGATATCTTTCTCGGCCTTGATCTGCAGCGAGACGTCGCTGCCGGTCAGCAGGATTTCTATTCTTCTCTGCGAAGGATCGGAGGTACGGTCTACTTCGTCATCTATGATCTGTTGCCGATTTTCCTCCCACATGCATTCCCCAAATCGACGCTGGAGCAGCACACCCGGTGGCTATCGGTTCTGGCGAGGCATTCGGACGGCATCATCTGCATATCTCGTTCTGTCGCCGATGAACTGGTCGAGTGGTTGAACGCAAATGGCGCGGCATCGCGCATGCGCCCATTACGCATAGGTTGGTTCCACCTCGGAGCCGACATCGACATGAGTGTTCCAACCCGAGGTATTCCGGAGCGGGGCGACGAGGTTCTCGCCTCACTCGCTGCACGTCCCAGTTTCCTCTCGGTTGGCACTGTCGAGCCGCGGAAGGGTTACGTTCAACTCTTGAAAGCATTCGATCAGCTCTGGAGAGATGGGGCAGACGTCAACCTGACCATTGTCGGAAAACAGGGATGGAATGTCGACGAGACTGCCGCGGCACTGCGAGGGCACCCTGAGTTCAACAAGCGGTTGCTGTGGCTGGATGGTATCAGCGATGAGTATCTGGAGAAGATCTACGCTGCTTCGGCCTGTTTGATTGCCGCCTCAGAGGGCGAGGGCTTCGGCCTTCCCCTGATCGAGGCTGCGCGGCACCGGATTCCCATCCTGGCGCGGGATATCCCGGTGTTCCATGAAGTGGCCGGCGAGCATGCGAGCTATTTCGCCGGACGTGAGCCGGGCGACCTTGCTGGTGCCGTGAAGGCTTGGCTTGTTTTATACCGTGAGAGCCGCCACCCGCGATCCGATGAGATGCCGTGGCTCACCTGGGCTCAAAGTGCCGAGGGCTTGAAGGATCTTCTGGTGCGGCGGAACTGGTACGCGTCTTGGCCTGACGAGAGGAGACCTGTGGGCACCCAAAGGACGAGTGAGCAGGATCCAAGTCACCATCAGGTGCGTACTGAAGCCCGGGCCTAGTCCCGTTGATCCACTCAGTCGCGAAGCGAGGCACGGACTACTCCGCTACTGCGGCTCTATGCGTGGAATATTCGAGGCTCGCAGGGTCATGCGCGAGCGGCTTGTTTGCGATCCCAGATTACCTCAACGCGAGGAGCTTCTTCGCTCGCTCGGCATAACTCTTGGGGGAAAAAAGCTTTATCGCACGAGATCGTGCAGCCATCCCGAGGCGGAAACGGAGATCAGGATCCGCCCGCAGCGCCTTGAGAGCCTCGGCGGCTTGGCCAATATCGGCGTCTGCCCAGTGGATCCCGGGATACTCATAGGTATCCTGAGGATCATGTGCAGGGACCAATGTGTAGCCCACTGGCATGCCGGTGTCAGGGGTCAGAAAATCCGTGCTGCCTGACCAGTCGGTCGCAACGACGGGGATTCCTCTTAACATGCCCTCGGCTACGACCAGTCCGAATCCCTCCGCGCGATGCAGGGACAGCACGACGTCGGCCTGGGCGTACAGATCGTCGACTCCGGCTGCATCCAGCGTGGCGCCCAGGAAGGTGATGTTCTCCGCGCCCTCTGCCGCCTGGTTCATGAGGTCGACGGCTTCAGGATAAGCGAAGGAATTTACGTACTTTACAATAAGATGTGCTCCCGGGTCGTCGCCGAATGCTCGTCGGAAGGCCTTGATCGCGGCGCAGGGGTTCTTACGCTCAAAGCTCGAAGCTATGTTGAGGATGACAAGTACCGTGAAAGGAGACTTTCCGTCCGGATCCGGGTTGCGGGGCCACCTGGGAGGAGGGTTCATAGGATGGTGAAGCACGTGAATAGGGCGGTCGCTCGCAATCGTTCGAAAGGCTTCGGCGGCAAACCGGCTTGGAGCCCATAACTCATGCACGAACGGTAGACCCTGGCGCCATTCAGAAGGGACTTGGGGCAATTCCCAAACCCAGTGGGCCACGATCCATTTGTCTCTGATCAGTTTCCGACCGAGATGAAGAAGGGCGAGTGGTACGAACGGCCCGCCCACATGGAGGAAGATCGTGCCGGAGCCAAGAACCTTTCGCCCGTCCTCAAAGGCAAAGTCCTTGTAGGCCACATCGTTGAGAAGTGCGCGGGACAGATCAATGCCGTAGACGGGCAACCCTGCCATCCGGATAGCCTCATGGCATACTCGTGCGCCTTCTCCCAAGCCCGAGGCGGCTCGCAGAGGGCCGACCACGATGATGGGCGCCCCAGGCTTGGCTTGTGGCGTGATCCTCGGCGCGAGCCATTTCGATCCCTGCACCAGGGCCGCCCGCCTCGTGCTCCGCGGCAGGCGTTGCCAGATCTGGCGATGGGCGAAGCGCAAGAGGGGATTTCGCATCCGTACTCCACTTACCGCAGGAAGAGGTGCGTCTTGATCACTCCAAGCGAGCTAAGAGACCAACGGTTCAGCGGATTGCAGGTCTGGCTGAGCAGAAGCGGGCGCTTCTTCCATCTCGTACCGCTTCAGAACTGCGTCCGTTTCTCCTTCCATGACGATGGATCCGCTGTCCATCCAGATCAGACGAGTGCACCATTGGGCAAGGATGGCTGGCGAGTGGGAGGCAAGAACGAGGATCTGCGAGCGGGATACAAAGCTGTCGATCCGCTCCCGAGCCTTGTCGAGAAAGCGCTTGTCGCCTGCCATAATCCACTCGTCCATAAGCAGGATGTCCGGGTGAGACGCCGTTGCAATTGCGAAGGACAGTCGCATGGCCATGCCGGCCGAGTAGGTGCGAACTGGAACGTGCAAAAAGTCCCCCAGTTCGGTGAACTCTGCAATCGACGGCGCGAGTTTCCTGGTTTCGGCAGGGGATAGACCCATGTAGAGGCCACGCAAGAGGATGTTCTCATAGCCTGTGGCGTCCAGGTCCGAGCCGATCCCGATATTCAGCAGAGCGTTCACGCGCCCGTCGATCTCGACACTGCCCTCAGTAGGTTCATAGATCCCAGCAAGCAACCGCAGGAGAGTGCTCTTTCCGGCACCATTGGTGCCAATCAGACCAATCCGCTCTCCGTGCTCAATACGGCAGGATACATTGCTCAATGCCTTGATGACGGCATGGGACCCTTCGGTGGAAATGTTCCGCGCCCGCGACATGGCCCTTCCGGCTGCGAGCAGGCTGCGCTTCAACGAGCGGCTACTGTCGCGGTAGAGCGGGAACTGCAGACTGACATTCGAGAGGGTGATGGAGGACATTGTGGTTAGACCCAGAACGGAATACGAGCACGGAACCGGGCAAAGAACAAGAATGTGACGAGGTAGCCGAGCAGCGTGACGCCAACCGCCATTGCCCAAACCGGCAGAGGTACCGTGTGGCCGAGCAGGGGGCCGCGGGCAATCTCGATAAAGGCGTAAGCCGGATTCAGGTACATCACCCAGAAGTACTCACCCAAGGCTTCCGGCATCCAGATGATAGGGGTCATGAAGAAAACAATCTGGACGAGGCTTGAGACGATCGGCCCGATGTCTCGGAATCGGGTGCAGAACATTCCAAAGAGCAGCGTGACCCAGAAGCCGTTCAGTAGGATGAAAGCTAACCCGACGAGGCTGACAAAACTATAAAGTGATTGAGGTACAGAGAAGAGAAGTAAGACTGCGAAACCAATGATGCAGTTGTGCAGGAAGATGATGAAGTTCCGCGCCACGCTCCGAAGCACATGCACCGTCATGGGCATCCGCACCTGGAGGAGGATGCCCTCGGCTTTCACGAACGCTGACGTCCCGTCCGTGATGAGAGATGAGATCAGGCCCCAAAACAGAAAGCCAAGGGCGAGATAGGGCAGGAATATCGTGATCTCCATCTTGAAGATGGCGGAATAGAGAACGCCAAGAGCACCCACCATGATGCCCATGCTGATCGTGAGCCAGAAGGGGCCGAGGACGGATCCACGATAGGCCTGCCGGATGTCTTGCCAGGCCATGGTGTTCCAGAGCCACCAGCTTTTAATCCCAATCATCAGGTCGTCGAGAGCACGCTGCCCCATTGTCCGACCGGCGGCCGGGCCTGCAACTGTTTTGTCCATCATTCGTAGGGCCGGATTGGCGCTCATTGTCTCAGGGCTGAATTTCGGGTCTGTAGGGGCCGCAGATGCGCCCCCTCACGTTCCGGAGTCAACCATAAAATGGTCGCAGCGGTGTTGGAATGGTTCCCCAAAATGTTGACTCACCGGAGTTCGAAACAGGAACACTAACCACCCGCCTCATGCCTGCCGTAGGATCATACACCGTACCTCAGACGGGGACGTGCGCCCCCGCCGATTGCACAACTTGGGGCTGTTGCGCCGTTCGGGGCAGGGAAATGCCAACTTTTCTGTAAGCCTCAGTCAATCTATGTCGGTATATCTCGTCGGAGAATTTAGCGGCTTGCTGTGGACCGCGTAACGTGAGCTCGCTTCGCAGGTCCGGGTCGTTGCTCAGGGCACGGATGCCCTTCGTCAGCTGATTGATGTCCAGTGGATTGACCAGCACTGCCGCGTCACCCGCGACTTCAGGAAGCGAGCTCGTGTTGGAGGTCAGCACTGGAACGCCAAGCTGCATAGCCTCCAGCACCGGTAGCCCAAAGCCTTCGTAAATGGAAGGAAAGGCGAAAAACCGTGCACATTGCAACAAGGCTGTCACGTGCCGTCTCGGCAGATAGCCGAGCTGCCGCACCAGTGACTGGCGAGCACTGACGGTTTGAATAAGCTCTAAGTCGTCCTTGTTGAGCCAGCCTTTTGGTCCTGCAAGGAGCAGCGGGATGCCCGGATTGGCCATCAGGAACGCCTCAATCAGGCGCTTCAGGTTCTTCTTGGGCTCGATCGCTCCCAGGAAGAGAGCATAGTTGCCGGGCTCGGCCCCATAGATCGTCTCGACCAAACGTTCTGCATCGGGCCTTTCAAGCCTGGCCAGACTTGGAGCCGGCTGGTAGGTCACGCTCACACGATCTTCCGGGATTTTTAGCAGGTCGACGATATGGTGCTTGGAAGCCTCTGACACCGTAATAATGTGGTCGGCTTCCCGTGCAATGGCGGTGTGAAGCCGATAAGAGAGACCGCCCCGGTCGACAATGAAATAGGGGAACTGGATCGGAATGAGGTCGTGCAGCGTGTAGACGTTGGGTATGCCCTTGGCTTTCAGCGCCATCGGCCCCGTCCAATGGGCCAGCTCGATTCCTCCCGGTGCCACCACTTCCAGAAGTCGCTCCTTCAGCGTGAAGTGCAGATGTGCACGATCATAGATCCGGGAGGCATTGAGAACATGGTCAACCGTCGGCAGGGGGGGCTCAAAGGCCTCGAGATCGACGCCCTCAGTCGAAACCCTATCCGGGCGGACGGCTCGGGTCAGCCCGACAAGGGAACGGGCAAGAAACGGCGCATTCCGAAGCGCCCGGATCAATCGCCGCTCAGGGGGCAGCTCGCTTCCGAAGACTTGGGTAGCAAGGTTTTGCGGCGAAGCTCGGCGTGACACATGTGTGCTCCGACCATAGAGCACGGTCACAGGCATGCCCAGCGTCCGTAAAGTTCGGGTCAGTGTCCGCCCATAGGAACCAATTCCGGTGGCGGTCTTGCTGAGAAACTGTGAACCGTCGATTAGTACGCCCTGTCCCGCCATATGCTTCCAAATCCCGCTCAAGCCATTTCGTTGAATATTTCCGGTCATCTATCGTATGAGCATCCGGAGCGCCATCGCCTTTATCGAGCTGATCTGCGGGCCCCCGGCTCCAGGCCGCGGCTCCGCGTCAGTCGAACGGCGCCCCCGGACGATGTTTATCGATGAGCAGTGGCTTTGATCAGCTTGAGCCAATCGTCCTGGCTCTGGCGCTCAGCCAGAAGCGCGACGGACCCTTGGGATAGGGGAGCCAGCACCTCCGGTGCGTCAAGAACAGACGTTAGGGCGTCACGGAAGCCCTCTGCGTCCCCGGTCCGCGCGACGAGCCCGGCAATTCCATAGCCGATTTGTTCAGGCAAGGCACCTGCCGGCATGACAAGGCTTGGTAAGGCCCAGGACAGGGCTTCGGCGATGACCCCCGACTGGCTGGCCTCTTTATAAGGGCAGAGCAGCAGATGATGGCTTGAGAAGAGTTCGTCCATTCGCTGGTCTGGGATCCACCCAAGCTCCAGATCAACCTGAGGCCATTCGGCGAACGCTCGTCTCACCTCGGACTCCAGAGGGCCGGAGCCGGCAAGGGTTAATCGCCACCGAGAATCGCCTTTCAAAGGACCCAACGCTTGGATGAGCAGGTCTAGGCCCTTGTATGGGAGGAGGCGGCCATAAAAAAGGAGACGCACGGGTCCCTCGGTCGATCGCCGCTCCGACAGCAGGGATCGTCTGGTGGGATAGAAGGCTTCAAGCGGGATCGTGGACGTCTTGCTCGCCGACGCCGGATCCCTCTCCGCAAGGCGTCGCGAGACATTGCCCGACAGGGCGACAACCCGGTCGGCATTTTTGATCAGCAGGGCCTGCGTCACGCGCTGCCAGAGCTGGGCGTAGTCGCCCGGATGGGGTTCGGCGTCATGAGCGACATAGATTACTCTGAGCTGTCGCCTCCGCAGTAGGTGGATGAAGGGCCATGCGAAAGGCGAGTTCATCGTCATGATCACCGCATCCGGCTTGAGCGCTGCCATTGCGTCGGCCTGGCGACTTAACTCCCGCGGCAGAGCCCAGGCCTTCCGCCAAAGATTGCGCAGATCCGGGCGCGAGAAGCTTAAAATGTGAAGCCCGCTCGCTCTGAATCTGTTCATCTCACTGTTGTGCTGCGCTAGTGCTAGGAAGACTTTAAGGTCAGATGTCCGCGAAACAAGGTGGCGAGCAAGATGTAACGTTACTTGTGATCCTCCTCCCCGGCGGCCCCAGTAATGAAGAGCCACTCTAAAATCCGTCTTAGGAGATATGCTTTGAGACTTATTCATCATTGTACAGTGAGAGCTCTCAGGAAGAATACAATCAACATTATTGAGATCACAATCCTATAGCAAGTAATTGGCAAGTAGAATTCTCCTCGCGCTTCTATGGTAAAATGGTATTTCCCAGAGTGACGGCCCTCAATGGGCTGTATCTTCCTTCCATGGGGTTTTACTCGAGGCTCACGAGGAGCTTCCGATCCCCTGCGACCAAATCTGCAATAGCGTATCTGCCGAGTTGACGCCAGCGCACCGGCTGTTTAGGAGGCGCAATATGCAGGAAGAAGGACTAACGATGAGCGAGGGCAGCAATCACATCCTACCCGTAATTATGTGCGGTGGCTCCGGAACGCGGCTGTGGCCGGCGTCGCGCGACAGCATGCCCAAGCAGTTCATCAACCTGCTGGGGGAGCACTCCACCTTCCAGACTGCTGTTGAGCGGGTGACCTCCCCGGATCTTTTCCTTCGCCCCGCCATCGTCTCCAGCAACGACGTCCGGTTCATTGCCGCCGAGCAGCTGGCGCAGATTGGCGCTAAAGCCGACATCATTCTTGAGCCCATTCAGCGGGATTCAGCGGCCGCTATCGCGGTTGCGGCCTGCCATGCAGCACGGATCCATCCGGAGACGGTCGTTCTGGTCATCGCGGCCGATCACGTCATCGACGATCCGGCCGCCTTCGCGGCGTCCTGCCGGGCCGCCTTCGAGCCAGCTCGCCAAGGCTATATCATGACCCTGGGCGTAGTCCCTCAGTACCCTGCAACGAGCTATGGGTACATCCAGCCCGGCAAGGCCCTCAAGGGCACTGAGGCATTCCGGGTCGACCGCTTTGTCGAAAAGCCGAACTCGGAAACGGCACAGAGCTATATCGACCAAGGTTTCCTCTGGAACAGTGGAAACTTCATGTTCAGGGCAGACGTCATGCTCGAGGAGCTGGAGCGCTTCCAGCCGGATATCCTGGCGGCCGCGCGGCAGGCACTCGAGAGCGCAGCCACCGACCTCGACTTCGTCCGTCTGAACGAAGAAGCATTCAAGCGGGCCCCTAAGACTTCGATCGACTATGCGGTCATGGAGCGTACCGAGCGAGCAGGGGTCCTGCCGGTTTCGTTCTCCTGGTCCGATATCGGCTCGTGGGGAGCTCTGTGGGACGCTTCGCCGCGGGATGAGGCGGGAAATGCTCTGCGGGGGAATGTGGAAGTGGTTGAGGCGCGCAACAGCCTCGTGCACAGCGACGACATTCTCACGACCGTGGTCGGGATCGATGACATTGTCGTAGTCGCGAAGCCTGATGCTGTGCTCGTCACCTCCCGCAACCGCTCGGAGATGGTGAAGGAGCTGGTTGTCTCCATGCGCGCCAAGCAGCGTCCGGAGGCATCCGAGCACATCCGCATGTACCGCCCTTGGGGATGGTATCAGCGAATCGACAGGGGGGACCGCTTCCAGGTCAAACGCATCATGGTTCAGCCCGGCGGACGCCTGTCGCTGCAGAAGCATCATCATCGCGCCGAGCACTGGGTGGTGGTGCGCGGCACCGCCGAAGTCGTGGTCAATCAGGATGTGGTGATGCTCCACGAAAACGAGTCCGTGTACATCCCGATCGGCGCGGTCCACCGTCTCACAAACCCGGGCCGCATTCCGCTCGAGCTCATCGAAGTTCAGGTCGGCAGCTACACGGGCGAGGACGATATCATCCGCGTTGAAGACGTCTACGGGCGATAGCACGATTGCGCTGTTGGCAGCTCCGCGCAGATGTCCGTGCGGAGCTGGAAGCGCGGTGGCGCCTTGCTTTTCGTCGCGGGGGCGGTCGCAGGCGAGTCGCTAGAGCAGATCGGCCGCTTGCAACGCGATGAGCAGGAGCCCCACATGCTGGGCATGGGCCAAGTTCCCCTCGTAGGGCCATTGCGGCCGCCTCGGCCGCGGGGACGCGGACGAGAGTGATATTCTCGCTGGGCTCCGGGGTCGCCGGTCCGACATGACGAGCAGGTTGCGCCAGAACAACGTGAACGCGGTTCGTGTGGGTCGCAGGGTTCGGCGAGAGGCTCGCCAGAAGCCGGAGGTTCTCAGCGCTGTAGCCGGTTTCCTCCATCAGCTCGCGAGCGGCCGCCGTGACCGGATCCTTGTCGGCCGCGTCCATCACGCCGCCGGGAAGCTCGAGGGTGGAATCGCCATAGCCGTGCCGATATTGCCGTACGAGAAGGACGTGATCCTCGGCATCGATCGCCACGACATGAACCCAATCCGGGTATTCAAGCACGTAGAACGGTGCGATCTCGACGCCTGAAGGCGTGACGCAGTCGTCCGCCCGAAGCGATATCCACCGATCGTGAAGGATTCTGCGGGACCGGGTTACCGTCCATTTCATGGCTGTCGCCTCGAAGGTTGAAGGCTGTCTTTCAGCGGGGCAAATGACTGAAAGGCTTAGCGTCAACCGTGCGATCAACACAAGACGCGAATCCATTCCAAGGTCACGCTCGTGTGTCTACGTCAGCCATGAGGACATGGACGAGCGGACGTTCAAACCACCAGGGCACGGTCGCCGAGCCGATCGGATACGGAACCCTTCCAGCCGCAAGCGATCCCATCCGACGTCAGACCCCTTCAGGATCTTACTTTCCCTTACGGTCGTGGGGCGTGGAGCCATGAACGGCGATGGGGTCGGTGTTCTGCCGCACGGCCCTGTCGGCTCGGTCGCCATCATCCGGTTGCTGGGCGGAGCGAGGGCTCCTCGGGTCGTCACCGTTCTGCTTGAGCATCCGCGCCCTCGGCTCGATAAGGCAAACGTTGGCGGCAATCCAGCATCCGCCTCGCATCACACCTCTGGTCAAAGAATATGAATCAACCGCCCTTGCTCGACCGATGGAGCGCTCAAGCGGGCAGTCGATGCAACGGCATTTCAACCCAGCAACGACGATCGTGCTATTCCGGGTGTCTGATCAGAACGACCTCATCGGAAGCCGATGGGTGGATCTGATCAGACCAGAGGCGGCCAGGATCACAGGATGAAGTCGCCGCCCGAGAGCGGCCGGGTATAACCCTGCAGAACGACCTGGAAGTCCGCTGTGAGGTCTCCGTTCACGTCGGCTTGGACGATCGTGTTGCCGAATCCATCGAGCTCGTAGCGAAGCTGACCTGCCCCCGAAAAGGCGGCGGACCCTATGAACGCGAAGGCCTGGTTTCCGGACGCCGCCGTGCTGGCATCGATCCCATGCAGATCGATGGTGTCGGCGGTGCTGAAATCAAGGATGACATCGCTCGAGACAGGACCGGGTCGGCTGTCGGAAACGTTTGCGAACACGAACGTGTCCCGGCCGGCATCCCCTGACAGGATGTCCCGGCCGCCGCCGCCGTTGAGGATATCCTTCCCGTCTCCGCCGCGAAGGTTGTCATTGCCGTCGCCGCCCCGCAGATCGTCATTGCCGGCGTGGGCTGACAGGATGTCGTCGCCGGCATTGCCGGACAAAACGTTGTCGCCTCGGTTGCCGATGAGAGTGTTATCAAGAAGGTTTCCGCGCCCATCGACGTCGTCGGATCCGCGCAGGGCGAGCTGCTCCACGCCGGCCAGATCCGCGATCTTAAGAAGGTTTAGACCGATGGCGCTCACCACACGGTCAATCCCGCCGGCCAGGGAGACGTCCTTTTCGATCACCCTATCGGTGCTCACATCGACGTAATAGCGGTCGTCGCCGAGACCGCCCTTCATGCGGTCGGTGCCGCTCCCGCCGTCCAGAACATCATTTCCGGACCCGCCGATGAGCACATCGTTGTCGGCCTCGCCGAAGAGGCGGTTGTCGCCGTCCCCGGCCTCTATCCGATCTCGGCCGGCGCCTCCGTAGATGACATCGGGTTGGCTCCCGCCCACGAGGAGGTCATCGACGCGCATGTCGCGGACCTGATCATACAGGGGGACCTCCCGCCTCGAGACGTTGTCCGGAAGATTGGTCGCCAGATCGATGCCGATGGTATGGAGGGCCGAAGCCACCACGGTGTTGCTGTTGAGATCCGGTCCACTCACGGCGTCGATGATGTCGAAGCTGTAATCGAGATCGGCCCGGTTGATGTTGTTGGCATGCTGCACCATCAGGTTCCAAACCGCATCAGGATCCCGGCCCTGCAAGTCGAGCACGGTATGATGCCGCTGAGCCAAGGTGTCCGAACCGCGGGCATCCGGCGACCTTGCCAGATCGACATCCGCGATCGTGACCAGTTGATCGCCCGACCCCGGCCCGCCACGAATGACTTTCTCTTCGACGACATTGCCGGCGTCGTCCGTGACACGCTTGACCAGATAGAGGTGCTGGAAGGGTGTCGCTACACCCCGAGCCGTTGCTTCGGTCGACTCGATTGCGATGATTGTTGGCATGGATGTGCTCCAAGTGAGCCGTGGCTGGACGGTTGCAGGACGAAAACGTAGTGGGTTCAATGATGTTCCGCGTGCGACCCGCCGTCACCCGAGCGCCCATCGGCATCCCGGGGGTTGAACTGAGCGGATCCGGAGCCAGGAGGCGCATCCGGCGCATGGAGCCCGATCCGGTCATGCAGGAGACGAAAGGGACAGAGATCGGACCTGAAGAAGAATGGCCGGAGCCTCGTCCGCCCATTCCGCTCAGCTTGGGACTGGCCCGATCAAACGATGTCGAAGTCGCTGTTCGTCAGCTGGACGTGCGCTCCAAGGTTCGCGAAGCGGATCTGGGCTGCGGATCCGGCGCCATCGCTGTCGTAGTAGAGATTGACCGACCGACTGTCGTGGATGATCCGATCGGCGGCATCCGTTGCTTGGCCGCCGCTCGTGAAGGCGTCCGCGCTTAACACGCCCCGGGCGAAACCCGTCAGCACGGCATCGTCGAGCCTGACCGTATCGTCCGCCACGTTGAAGTCGGAGATACGATCAACATTCCTGCGTCCGTCAAGTGCCTCCGTGAAGTAGAACAAATCCCTGCCGGAGTCGCCGCTCAACACGTGGTTTCCTGCACCGCCATACAGGCGATCATTGTCAGCAAGGCTGCTGATCTGGTCCTTACCCTCGTTCCCGCGGAGTTGATCCTTGCCGGCGTCTCCATAGATCCGATCATTGCCTAATCCGCCGTCAATCCTGTCATGGCCGTCATTCCCGCCGATGGCATCATTCCCATCGTCTCCGTAGATCCGGTCATTCTCGCCTTCACGGTAGAGTGTCACGGCCGTGAGACGTGTCCCTAATGTGCAGTGTTGTCCCGCATGGAGGCGTCCCAAAAAGGAGACAATCGAGAGCAGTGGGGCCAAGCTCTGTTGGCCTCCCACTAACGGTGATCCGACTTGAAGTCTGAGGCGGGTATCGTATATACAATCTAGTATATACGGAGGGCGCGATGGCCACTGCCAAAGTTTTTCGGTCTGGCAACAGCCAGGCCGTCCGACTGCCCAAGCAGTTTCGCCTCAACAGTGACGAGGTCGAGATCTTCCGCCGCGGCGATGAGATTGTGTTGCGAGAGAAGCCCAAGACGCTGGCCCGGGCATTTGAACTCCTATGTGATCTCCCAGACATTGAGCGCGAGGATGGTCCGCCGCAGGAGCGCGAGGGACTCTGATGGACCAGCCCAGGTATCTCCTCGACACGAATATCTGCATCTACATCCGCCGCCAGCGTCCTCAAACCGTGCTGGACCGCTTTAAGCTTCTGCCTCCAGGCTCGACTGCCATTTCGGTTATCACCTACGGTGAGTTGGCCTATGGCGTTCATAAGAGCCCTGACCGACACAGTGCCATATTGATTTTGGACGAGCTGACAGCCTTGATCCCGGTTATCCCTATGGCGATTGAAGTGGCGCAGTCCTACGGCACCATCCGATCGGACTTGGCTGCCCGAGGCGAGTTGATCGGAAACAATGATCTCTGGATCGCTGCCCACGCGCAAAGCCTCGGACTGACACTTGTTACTAACAACGAGCGCGAATTCAGGCGTGTGGAGGGGCTCACGATCGAGAACTGGGCACAGCCTTAGTCCAAACGATGGCTCGGCAAGAGCCAGTTAAGCCAACCGGACCATTCCGGAGATCATGGCTGCGCGGACGCTCGGTTGTCTCTGATTGCTCTCAGAGTATCGGCCCCAAGCCGTCCCGTCACGGGTAACCCCCGCCTTTGCTGGAAGGCTTCGATGGCTCGGCGTGTCCCAAGCCCAAGTACGCCATCCGCCTTCAAGACCCCGTATCCTAGCCTTGTCAGCGCCTCCTGCGCGTTGCTGATGTCCTCCTTTGTCAGAGGGAGGCTCTCTACAGCAGGAGGTTCGGGTGCCTCGACTGGGGGTGATGCTTGGGATGTCGCTCTTGAAGGCTGAGGGCGCATCGTATCGATCTCGCCGCTGACGCGAGCTCGAAGATACTCAAGATGCTTCAGTTCCTGGATGGCAGCAGCGACCTGCCTTTGAATGTGCTGCAGATCCTTGTACTCATCCTTGAACCTCTCCAGTTCGGCAGCAAGAGCATCACGGTCTGCGGTGTTCGTTTCAGCAGCATGACGCAGACGTCCAATCTCAGTCTGCACATCAGCGCCAGAGGATCCCGGCCCTAGGACCGAATAGCCGAAGAGAACCCACCCTGCCACCGCCGCGGCTATGATCAGACGGTTCGTCACGCTGGCCTCGGTCTCATCTTACTAATGATCTTCACGGAAGGCCTGCAACAGAGAGGCCTGCGTGGCGAAAGAAGCTGACAATCATCTCGGGTTGACCTTGCAAGCGACAGAATTCACGTCGGGCCAGACGGTGTAGATCAGCAACTGAC
>NZ_JAMXFI010000036.1:0-69260 GCF_025460875.1 Microvirga yunnanensis | reverse complement strand
GCTGGATGCCGGTGGCAAGCTTGTAGACGCCGCCGCGCAGGTAGATGGTGTCGCCCGGCTTGGCGAGCTTGTGCGCGTACTCGAGAGAAGCAAACGGCTGCGCAGTCGTGCCGGCGCCGCTGTTCGATCCGGTCGTGGACACATAATAAATCGTCATCTCTGAAGTTCCCCTTGTCATTCAGGATTGTTCAAGCGGATAGGAAAGTATTTACTTGATACAACTGGTTATTACGCTTGTTTATGATCCGCAGCTAAGACATCATCGGGGAATGTGTCCTGTTTATGTTCTACAATCAATTAATAAAATTGTGTCCTTTCTGTCTCTATACTGCCAGATATGTGGCATTAATCTGTCGACTATGCAGCGCGCATGTTCTTTGTTCCCGGTTCGGAGACAGAGCCATTGAGGCGAGGACTGTTGAAATTTGGGCGCTCCCGTTCGCCGCGAGGCGAACGCGGCCGGATCTGGCAGCCGCTCTCAGGGCGAAGATGGCCGAGATACAAGCTATCGGCCCGGAGGCCATGGCTCGGTTCAACGACGCGCTCCGGGCAGGAGCCATGAAAATTCAGCCGCTGCGCTACATCCCGGAGAGAGTGTGATGCCCGCCGGACGCCCGTCCAAGGACGATCCGGCCTACCATCCTGTGCACGCCTACAAGCTTGCCCTCCTGTCCCATACCGACGAGGAGATCGCCGGGTTCTTTGAAATCCCGGTTGAAACCTTCTATCGCTGGCAGCGCGAGCACGAAGAGCTTCGTCAGGCAGTCTTGGCCGGAAAGGTTCCGGCCGATGTCGCGGTCTTCTTCCACAAGCGCGCCTGCGGCTATGACATCAAGACGGAAAAGATTCTCTGCTTCCAAGGCGGGGTCATCCGGGCCGAGACCACGACGCACACCCCCGCCGGTCCGGGCGCAGCGCTGAACTGGTTGAAGAACCGCCAGCCCGGCAAGTGGCGCGGCAGGAAGAGCGTGGAGTTGGAGGACGAAGACGGTCAGGCCTTGGCCTTCCCCGTGGTGCGCGTCTATCAGGCGAAGCCCGAGGAACCCAAGGAATGAGGCTGGAGGAGCACCGCATTCCCGGTCTTATCCATGAGACAATCATAAGCGGCGTGAGTCTAATCGTGGAGAGGCCGTAGCCCTTTTGCCGGCCCCAGCTGTCGCAAGTGTCGCAACTGGCGCAAGGGGCATCTGCGTTGCGCGATTTTGCGACGGAGCGCCGTAGATCTGAGCACAGGAACCTGCATCGGAGAGCTATTGGCGCTATCGGAACAGGATGCGCAGCACTGCGTTTGAACCTGTCACCTCTGCGGCAGTCGGTGAGCGGAACGGCAGGCCGGGATTACAACTCTTAACACGCCCTAACAGGTCCAAGTGTTACCTCAGACGTTACCTGAAGCGGCACTACTCGATAAAGGACTTCAGCTAAGTCTTTGAAGAGATTGGTGGGTGTGCAAGGATTCGAACCTTGGACCCGCTGATTAAGAGTCAGCTGCTCTACCAACTGAGCTACACACCCGTCGCCGAAGCGAATTCAGCGGCGCGATGTCCGCTGAAGAGGCCGTGCGTGTAACAAACCGCTCGCCCCCTGTCTAGCCCGTTTTAGGCCTCTCGCCGCAGATTTTCGCCGCAGCCGTTTCCGGTGGCGGTCCTGGAACTTTTCCGGTCCGTATCCCCGCGGGCGGAACGGTCAGGCTTTCCGAACATTGACATGGGTTGCAAGGATCGCCGGGCGTGAACGGCGGCCTGCGGGAGGCTGTCCCATGAACGATGAGCCGAAGATCCAACCTTACCCCGGGCCTGCAGGCGGGTGGGGGTCCCTCAAATCCGTCGAGACGATCCTGACCAGGGAAGGGCGGCTCCTCAGCGGTAACGCGATCCTGCTCAAGCAGAACAAGCCGGACGGCTATGCCTGCGTGAGCTGCGCCTGGGCCAAGCCCGCTGAACCCCGCACCTTCGAGTATTGCGAGAACGGCGCCAAGGCCACGGCCTGGGAACTGACCACCAAGCGGGTGACGCCCGAGTTCTTCGCCGAGCATACCCTCTCCGAACTGAGAACCTGGAGCGATCACGACCTCGAGGAGGCCGGACGTCTGACGCACCCCATGCGCTGGGATGCTGCGTCGGATACCTACAAGCCGGTGACCTGGGAGCATGCGTTCCGCGAGATCGGCCAGGAGCTGAAAGGCTTCGATCCGCGTCAGGTGGTGCTCTATGCCTCTGGCCGCGCCTCCCTCGAGACATCCTACATGTGGGCGCTGTTCGCGCGGCTTTACGGCACCAACAATCTGCCGGATTCCTCCAACATGTGCCATGAGAGCACCTCGGTCGCGTTGCCCGAGAGCATCGGGGTTTCGGTGGGAACCGTCATTCTCGACGATTTCGAGAAGACCGACTGCATCCTGTTCTTCGGCCAGAATGTCGGAACGAACAGTCCGCGCATGCTCCATCCGCTCCAGGAAGCCGCGAAGCGCGGGGTGCCGATCATCACGTTCAATCCCCTGAAGGAGCGCGGGCTCGAACGTTTCACCAATCCCCAGGCGCCGACCGAAATGCTGACGGGCTCGGAAACGCGGATCTCGTCGCAGTATCATCAGGTGAAGATCGGCGGGGACATCGCGGCCCTCATGGGCATGGCCAAGATCCTGATCGAAGCCGACGACCGCGCCCGGGAGGTCGGCGGCAGGCCCGTACTCGACCATGCCTTCATCGCCGAGCACACGCATGGGTTCGAGGCATTCGCTCGCGCTGCACGCGAGGCGTCCTGGCCTGAACTGGAGCGCCAGTCCGGCCTGCCTCAGGCGACCTTGGAGGCGGCCGCAACCGCGTACGCTCAGGCGAGCGCGGTGATCGGCATCTACGGCATGGGGCTGACCCAGCACAAGGCCGGGGTCGAGAATGTGCAGATGCTCGTCAATCTGCTCCTTCTGCGCGGCAACATCGGCAAGCCGGGGGCCGGGATCTGCCCGGTCCGCGGCCATTCCAACGTGCAAGGACAGCGTACGGTCGGCATTGCGGAAAAGCCCGAGCTGGTGCCCCTCGACAAGCTCAAGGAGCAATATGGGTTCGAGCCGCCGCGCTGGAAGGGAACGACGACGGTCGAGGCCTGCGAAGGCATTCTCAGAGGCGAGGTGAGGGCGTTCGTGGCGCTCGGAGGAAACTTCGTGCGGGCCGCACCGGAGACGGCGGCGCTGGAGGACGCTTGGACGCGCTTACGCCTGTCCGTGCAGATCTCGACGAAGCTCAATCGCAACCATCTCATCCCCGGTGAGATTTCCTACATTCTCCCATGTCTCGGGCGCATCGAGATCGACGAGCAGGAAACCGGGCCTCAAGCCGTTGCCGTCGAAGACTCGACAGCCTGCATCCATGGATCGAAGGGCGTGGTAAGACCCGCAAGCTCCGATCTCCTGTCGGAGCCGCGCATCGTCGCGGAGATTGCGAAGGCGACGCTTCCGCAGAACGACAAGGTGCCCTGGGATGAGTGGGTGGCCGATTATGCCCTCGTCCGCGACGCGATCGAGGAGACCTATCCCGAAGATTTTCGCGATTTCAACAAGCGCATGTGGCAGCCGGGCGGTTTCCACCGCCCCATCGCGGCGCGCGAGAGGCGCTGGAAGACGAAGACAGGCAAGGCCAACTTCATCGTGCCTCGGAGCCTGGAGGAGTATCTCGGGATCGCCGGGCAGGATCCCGACATCTTCAAGCTCATGACCGTACGCTCCAACGATCAGTTCAACACGACCGTCTACGGCTATTACGACAGGTTCAGAGGCGTCAGGGGCACCCGCATGGTGCTCTTCATGAATCGGAACGACGTCGCCAGGATGAACCTGAGAGAAGGCGATCTGGTCACGCTCACGACGGCCGTCGACGACGGCGTCGTGCGACAGGTGAGCGGATTGCGCGTGACCCCTTACGAGATCCCCGAAGGATGCTGTGCCGCGTACTACCCCGAGTGCAATCCGCTGATCCCGGTCTGGCATCACGCGGACCATAGCAAGGTGCCGGCGGCGAAATCGATTCCGATCCGCATCGCGCCGGTGCAGACGCGTCGGCCGGAGGCAGCCGAATGACCCTGCATGTGTCTCCCGTCGTCCGCCTGCCGCGCATGAGCGTGGCGCGGGATGCCTCCTTCCCGGGTGAACGCGTGGTGCCGGAGGAAACGCCGGTTGCCTTGACTTATAACGGTTCGACCCATGCCGTGATGATGGCGAGCCCGTCCGATCTGGAGGATTTCGCCATCGGCTTCAGCCTGTCGGAAGGGATCATTCACGAACCCGCCGATCTCCTGTCGATGGAAATCGTCGAGCACGATCTCGGATGCGAGATCAGGATGTGGCTGTCGGATCGAAGGGGCAGTTCCTACCAGATGCGCCGACGTGCCTTGGCCGGTCCCGTCGGGTGCGGATTGTGCGGCGTGGAATCCCTGGCCGAGGCCACGCGGCCGGTCAAGACGGTGACGGGTTCGCTTCGCCTGCCCCCCGGGGCTGTCAGCACCGCCATGTCCGACCTTTCCGACGCCCAGCACCTGAACAGGGAGGCTCGCGCCATTCATGCCGCAGCCTATTGGCGTCCAGGCGAGGGCGTGATCGCCATTCGGGAGGACGTCGGACGCCACAACGCGCTCGACAAGCTCGCCGGGGCATTGGCCGGGTCATCGGAGCCTCGTTCTGACGGACTCGTGCTGCTGACCAGTCGCGTGTCCCTCGAAATGGTTCAGAAGACGGCCCGTATGGGCGCCGCGATCCTGGTCGCCGTCTCGGCGCCGACGGCCCTCGCCGTGCGGGTCGCGGACAGCTGCGGCATCACCCTGGTGGCGGTCGCAAGGGGGGATGCCTTCGAGGTGTTCACCCATCCTGAGCGCATCGACCTTCGGCTGGTCTAAGGGAACGAAGCTGCGCCGAACCGATTGTGTCGACAGCGAAGCTTCATTTCGGGCGCACGGCCTGATTCAGCAAAGGGTGCGCGGCACGGGCGATGGCGCAGCTCTTCACACCGGCGGCGACCACTCTGTTTCGGGTGGCGATCGTCCTCATGGGCCTGGGCGTCGTGGCCGCCGGGGCCATGGCCTATGTCTGGGCACGCTCCGGCAGCACCTGGAATGTCGGCAAGCCGGCGCCGCAGCCCGTGCCCTTTCGGCACGACCTCCACAGCGGATCGCTCGGCATCGACTGCCGATACTGCCACTCGACCGTGGAGCGCGCGGCGGACGCCGGCATGCCCTCGGCCCAGACCTGCATGTCGTGCCATTCTCAGGTGTGGGTGGGGGCAAGCGTCCTTGAACCCGTCCGATCGAGCTTCGACCTCGGTCAGCCGATCACGTGGGCGTCCGTTCATCGCCTGCCGGACTATGCCTATTTCCATCACGCCGCGCACGTGACCAAGGGCGTCGCCTGCGAGACCTGTCATGGGCGCGTCGACCAGATGACCAAGACGATAAAGACCCAGACCATGTCCATGGGATGGTGCCTTGATTGCCATCGCGATCCGGTGCCGCACCTGCGCCCGCGCGAGGCGGTGTTTGCGACCGGATATGAGCCGCATGGCCAGGGCCTGCCCGAGGATGTGCGCATGTTCTATCAGGAGGCCTCCCGGCGCCTCACCAGCTGCAACACCTGTCACCGGTAGTCGCGATGCGTGAGAAACCACCACTCGACATCGACGCCGTGCCTGTCCCCATGACGACGGAGAAGGGGCCCACGCTCTGGCGCAGCCTGGAGGAGCTCGCCGACCGGCCGGAGGTTCGGCGCCAGATCGAGGCCGAGTTTCCCGACGTCGTCCAGGCCTCCTCCATCGACCGGCGGACTCTTCTTCGGCTGATGAGCGCCTCCTTCGCTTTGGGAGGCCTTGCCGCCTGCAACGGCAACGGATCCGACGGCAAGGCCCCGCTCCTGTCGCAGAGCCGCACCCTGCCGGGCTCCACGCCCGGCGTGCCGCTCACCGTGGCCACGTCCCTGGCCCTGAACGGCTTCGGCCGGGGCGTTCTCGTGAAGACCCAGGAGGGGCGGCCGGTCAAGATCGAGGGCAACCCGCTGCATCCGGCAAGCCTCGGGGCGACGGACGTCTTCGCCCAGGCGGAGATCCTGTCCCTGTACGATCCGGACCGGTCCGACACGCCGCTCCGGAGCGGCTCTCCGATGAGCTGGGAGGAGCTCACGAACTCCATCCGACCCGTGCGCAACGAACTGGTCGTGTCGGAGGGGCGGGGACTGCACGTCCTGATGCCCCCGACCTCGTCTCCGACCCTGCACCGGCTCATGGCACAGGCGCGGCAGCTCTTTCCATTTGCGACGTTTCATGTGTTCTCACCCGTCGACGACGGCAACCGGCGAGACGCCGCCTTGGCGTCCTTCGGCCGGGATCTCGACTTCGTCTACGATCCGACCCGGGCCGACGTCATCGTCACCCTCGGGGGCGATCTGTTCGCCGAGGAGCCGGGGCATCTGCGCTATGCGGCGGATTACCAGGCCCGGCGGCGGATGCGGGACCGCGCGATGCCACGCCTCTATGCCGTCGAGACGCGGATGAGCCTTGCCGGCGCCCGCGCGGACGAGCGGGTTCCTCTGCGGCCGAGAGATATGGAGGCTTTCGCTCAAGCCCTTGCGGTCGCCCTGGGAACAGGGGCGGCACCGACCACCGAGGCGCATCCGTCCGTTCCGAAGCTGGCGGATGCGCTGCGCCGGGCGGGGTCGCGTGGTCTCGTCGTGCCCGGGCGCGAGCAGCCGGCCCGGATCCATGGCCTCGCGCATGCCGTCAATGCCGGTCTCGGCGCATTCGGCACCACGGTTCGCGCCATCGAACCGGTGCGTTCGGCCGATGACGGGACGGGGACGCTCGCGGACCTTGTCAGCGCCATCGAAGCCGGCGCAGTGTCCCGTCTCGTGATCCTCGGCGGAAACCCGGTCTATGCCGCTCCGGCGGACATCGACCTGGCGTCGCTGATCCGGCGCGTTCCATTGTCGCTCCATCTCGGCCAGCATCGCGACGAGACGGCGGAGGTCTGCCACTGGCATGTCCCCGAGGCGCATCCGCTCGAAAGCTGGGGCGACCTGCGCGCCTTCGACGGGACGGTCGGCCTGAGGCAGCCCGCAACGATGCCGCTCAAACCCGGATTGAGCGTGGAGGAGTTGCTCGGCCTCATGGCGGGGCAGAACCTGAACGGTCAGGCGCTGGTCCAGGCCACGTGGCGCGAGGCCTGGGGCGATGGCTTCGAGGAACGCTGGGCCGGCGCGCTCGAGGACGGCGTGATCGCGGGCTCGGCGTCCCCCACGGTGGCATTGACCGAACGGTTCGATCTGACGGCCGAAACCGCAGCTCCCTCCACATCCGGCGGCATCGACGTGGTGTTCGTTCCCGATCCCTCCGTCTGGGACGGCACCTACGCGAATAACGGCTGGCTGCAGGAGCTGCCGAAACCCCTGACGAAGCAGGTCTGGGGCAATGCGGCCCTCATCGCGCCCGAGACGGCGGCCGTCTTCGGCCTGTCTTCGGGTGATGCCGTCGACGTCACGGTGGAGGGGCGGGCGGTTCGCGCGCCCGTGTGGATCATGCCGGGCCACGCGCCCGGCGCGGTGACGCTGCCGCTCGGCTACGGGCGTCGGCGCGCCGGCAGGATCGGCGACGGCATCGGGTTCGATGCCTATGCGGTACGCCCCTCCGGCCGCCCCTGGATCGCCACTGGCGAGATCGGGAAGGCGGGCGAGCGCATCCCGGTCGTCTCGACGCAACGGCATCATTCCCTGCAGGGGCGCGACATCGTGCGGGTGGTCGCCCCCGATCAGGCGCCAGCGCCGGCGGCGGATCAGCCCTCGCTCTATCCGGAATGGCCCACCGAGGGCCACGCCTGGGGCATGGCGATCGACCTCGATGCCTGCATCGGCTGCAACGCCTGCGTCATCGCCTGCCAGGCCGAGAACAACATCGCGGTCGTCGGGCCGGACGAGGTGGCGAAGGGGCGGGAGATGCATTGGCTGCGGGTCGACCGGTACCATGCGGGGGATCCGGCCGATCCCGAAACCTATTTCCAGCCCGTGCCCTGCATGCATTGCGAGAAGGCGCCCTGCGAGGTGGTCTGCCCGGTCAACGCCACGGTGCATTCGTCCGAGGGGCTCAACGACATGGTCTATAACCGCTGCATCGGCACGCGGACCTGCTCGAACAATTGTCCCTACAAGGTGCGGCGCTTCAACTTCCTCGATTACCAGGGCACGGACTACGTGGCCTCCCCCGAGGCCATGAACCCGCAGGTGACCGTCCGCGACCGCGGCGTCATGGAGAAATGCACCTATTGCGTCCAGCGCATCGGAGCGGCCCGCGCCGATGCGCGGGTCGAGGACAGGCTCCTGCGCGACGGCGAGGTGGCGACGGCCTGCCAGCAGGCCTGTCCGACGACAGCCATCGTGTTCGGGGACGTGAACGATCCCGCGAGCGCCGTGAGCCGCCTCAAGCAAAGCCCGCGCCACTACGCCCTGCTCGGCGATCTCAACACCAAGCCGCGGACGACCTATCTCGCCCGCATCGCGCCCTCCAGCGAGAACGGATAGCCCGATGAGCAGCGAGGCCCAGGCGGTGACGAACACGGTCGCGGACGTCCCGCTGTCCAGGCGGTTCGGCTGGATCTGGTGGGTCGCGCTTCTCGCCTCGGGCGCGCTCGTGCTGCTGCTGGGCTACACGCTGATCTCGGTGGCGATCCTCGGCGTCGGCGTCTGGGGCGTGAACATTCCCTTCGTGTGGGGCTTCGACCTCATCAACTACGCCTGGTGGATCGGCATCGCCAACGGAGCGAGCCTGTTCGCCGCCATCCTGGTGCTGCGCCGCCACGACCTGCGCACCGCGGTCAACCGCTTCGCCGAGGGCGTGGCGTTCTTCGCCGTGATCTGCGCGGGCATCTTCCCGATCGTCCATCTCGGGCGTCCCTGGCTGTTCTACTGGGTCTTCCCCTATCCGGCGACCTTCCAGGTCTGGCCGCAGTTCCGCAGCACCCTGACCTGGGACTTCTGGGCCATCAGCACCCACGCGATCGTGACGAGCCTGCTCTGGTATGTGGGCCTCATCCCCGACCTCGCGACCCTGCGCGACCGCGCCCGGACCCGGGCGGGAAAGCGCCTCTACGGGGTCTTCGCCCTCGGCTGGCGCGGCTCGGTCCGCGACTGGGCCTATCACCAGCGCGCGTACCGCCTCGTGGCCATCCTGGTGCTGCCCCTTATCCTCATCATGCAGAGCACGGTGGCGTTCGAGTTCGCCGTGACCCTGGTGCCCGACTGGCACGAGACGCGCCAGCCGCTGCATTTCGTGGCCACCGGCCTGGCGCAGGGATTGTCCATCGTGCTGCTCGTGGCGGTCCTGCTGCGCTGGGGCCTGCGGCTGGGGCGCTATATCGACGATGAGGACGTCGATCTCCTGGGCCGGCTCGTCCTCGCGAGCGCCCTGGTGTCCGGCTATCTCTACCTCGACGAGATCGCGTCGGCGCTTCTCGCCGAGCCCGTGCCGCAGGAGGCCACCTTCAACCGCATCACGGGCGATTACGCGGGCCTCTACTGGACGTCCATCGTCTACAGCATCCTGATCCCGCAGCTTCTCTGGTTGAAGGCCGCGCGCCGGAGCACCGTCGCGGGGATCTTCGTCGGAATTTCCATCGGGGTCGGCGTTTGGTTCGACCGCTTCTCGATCATCGTCGGCGGCCTCCAAACGGATTACCTGCCCTCCGTCTGGCGCACCTACGCGCCGACCCTTCCGGAAACCGGACTCTTCCTCGGGACCCTTGGGCTGTTCGCCGCGCTCCTGCTGCTGTTCGTGCGGTTCTTGCCGGTGGTCTCCATGTTCGAGACCCGCCACGACGAGCACGAGGAGGCCTCCTCATGACGCAGGCTCCCCACGGCGTCATGGCCGAATTCAAGACGCCCGACGCCCTTCTGGCGGCCGTAAGGGCAGCGAAGCGCGCCGGCTACACGCGGCTCGATGCCTACAGCCCGTTCCCCCTGCCGGATCTCGCCGGGGAGCTCGGCGTCCGCACCACCGTCGTTCCCTGGATCGCCTTCGTGGCGGGCCTGATCGGCGCCGGTCTCCAATACACCGCCCAGTACTGGATGAACGCCATCGATTATCCCCTGAACGTGGGCGGCCGTCCCCTCGACAGCTGGCCGGCCTTCATCCCGGCGACCCTGATCGTCGCGATCCTCTGGGCGGGGGCCGCGACCCTGATCGGGTTGCTCCTGATCCTGCGGCTGCCGCGGCTCCATCATCCCGTCTTCGCCGTGCACGGTTTCGAGCGGGCGTCGAACGACCGCTTCTTCCTCTGCATCCTGGGCGACGATCCGCTGTTCGAGGACGGCGAGACCCGAGGATTCCTGGAAGCCCAGACACCGATGATGGTGCGCGAGGTCCCCGCATGCGGCTAGCGATCGGCCTCGTCGGCCTAGGGCTCCTGGCAGCCTGCGATACCGGCACCGAGGAGCGGAATGCCGTCGCGTCCACGCGGACCGTTCAGAGACCCTATCAGGCGCTCCCGCCGGGCACCATCGCCCGGGGAGCGGCCGCCCGGCAGGCGGCCCTCGAACCGCCCGGGCCCGAACCGACGCCGCAACTCCTGGCACGGGGCGAGGAGCGGTTCCGGGTGTTCTGCTCGCCCTGCCACGGGATCGGCGGGCGCGGCGACGGAAGGGTCGTCTCGCGCGGCTTCGCGCCGCCGCCATCCTATCGCGAGGAGCGCCTGCGCGGCCTGTCGCCGGAGCAGATCGTGCAGGTGATCACTCACGGCAAGGGCCGGATGTTTCCCTACGCGGACCGCGTGCTGCCCGAGGAGCGCTGGGCGATCGCCCACCACGTGAAGCGATTGCAGGGTCTGGAGGAAAACCCATGAGCCCGACCGATGCCGTCTATGTCGCGTTCATCGGCCTGTCGGGGCTCGCCATGGGGAGCCTCGCGGTGCTGATGATCGGCCACGTAATGAGCGAGCATTGGCTGGCCCCTGTGCGAGCCGAGGTGGAGGCCGCCTCCCTCACGATGCCGCTGCTGCTCCTGCTTGGTCTTCCGCTGGCTTTCGGCCTCGGCGAGATCTTCCCCTGGGTCGGCGGTCGGGCGGGCCTGCCGCCCCTGCGCGCCTCTTTCCTGAGCCCTGGCTTCTTCCTGCTGAGGAGCGCCGTCTATCTGTCGGTCTGCGCCGCCCTGGCTGTCTGGCTGATCCGGACGCCGCACGTGCGCCGGGCGAGCGCCGTCGGGCTCGCCCTCCTGACGCCCATGATGAGCTTTGCGGCCTATGACTGGGTTCTCTCCCGGGAGCCGCATTGGTGGTCGAGCCTGTTCGGCTTCGCCTTCGGACTGAGCCAGGCTCTGGCAGCCCTCGCGCTCGCCATCCTGGTCACGCTGCTCAGGCCAGAGCCTGCCTCGCCGGCGCGCATGAGGAGCCTGGAGCGGGCGTTGCTCACGATGGCGCTCCTGACCCTGTGGACATGGTTCGCGCATTTCATCATCGTCTGGCTGGCCAATCTGCCGGATGGCGCCGCGTGGTACATGAGGCGAGCGGATGCCGGGAGCCTCGCTCTCCTCAAGGGAGCCTATCTGCTGATGCTGGCCGCCGTCCTGGTGCTGGTGCCGTCGGGGGTCAGCAGGGCCGGCATGATCGCCGGAAGCGCGCTGGCGCTCCTGTACCACGGCACGCACACGCTCTGGATCCTCCAGCCCGAGAAGGATCCGTCATGGGCCGATCTGGCCATCATCCTCGGCGCGGCGGCCGTTTGGTTCGCCGTTTTCTGGGGCGTGATGCGCCTTCGCCCCACTTATGCCGAGGAAGCCGCCGCGGATCCTTAGAACTGCGTCCGCTCACGGGGGCTCATCTCTCTTCTTGGCCTCAAGCATCGGACGTGTCATCGAACTCACGCCCTCCTGACGCCCTCCCACGTCATGGCCGGCCGTTCATCGCCCGGCTCTCGCCGGCCATCCCGATCTTTTGGGGCGCCGCGCTCCACCGGATCGGGATCACCGGGACAAGCCCGGTGATGACGTGGAGGGTGGCGTGAGCGCGTGATGACAACCTCCCCACGTCATGGCCGGCCGGTCATCATCCGCCTCTTGCCGGCCATCCCGATGAAGACAAGCGCTTAGCCTCACCGCATCGAGATCACCAGGACGAGCCCGGTGATGACGTCGCAGGGAGCGACGGCTCTCCCGATTGTCCGATGCGCTCGCCGCATTGTTTGCCGGTGAACCGGATCCGGTTCACCGAAAAATGATCTAGGTCTTGGCGTCGGGGCCGATGGGTCGGTCCGGCACGAGGCGGCGCGTGCGGGGCTGCGTCTCGGCCGGATCGGCGGCCGGCCGCGGGAGATCGATCGCCGTGTTCCCTTGCCCACCGAGCGGGAGCGGGGGATCGGGCGGATAGACCGGCGCCCCGCCGTCGCCGAGGCTGTAGAGATAGCTCGCGATGTGGCGCGCCTCCGTCTCCGTCAACCCTTGAGCCGGCATGCCGGTGCGGGGCTTCAGGGCGACGGGGTCGACCAGCCAGGCGATCAGGTTCGGCGGGGTGTTCGGCAGGAAGCCGGCGAGAAGGTGCTGTCGGGCATAATCCTTCAGCGCCGGTCCCACTCGGCCTCGTGCGCCCCTGACGCCGTCGATCGCGTGGCACGTGCCGCAGCCATAGGCCTGGATCAGAGCGCGTCCCCGCTCGGGCTCGCCGCCTGCGATCGTCATGACGGCCCCGCGCTGCGGCTCGCCGCAGGCGGCGATTCCGGCCAGGATCGGGAGGAGCGAAAGAGCGGTCAGGGCGCGCCGGGTCATGGGCTCTGCTTGAGAAGATTCGACGGTGCAACCGGCGGGCGCGGTCTCCGTTCCCGGCCGGGCGCCGTCACGAGCCGGAGGGCCATGACCAGGCCGGCCATAAGATAGATGCCGCACATGGGAAGGGACATGATCGCGCCGGCGAGCTGCTGGTCCTCCAGTGCGCTCAGGCCCCAGGCGGCGGTGTCCGGCGCGTGATAGAGCGCTTCGCGGGCGAAGCTGAGGAGGGCGCTCAGAAGGCCGCTCTGCAGCAGCGGGACGAAGCACGCGATCAGGGCGGCCGCCGCCCCCTGGCGTCCCGACCGGGCCTTGATGATTCCACGCCAGAACAGGAGCGCGGTGCCGAAGAAGAGAAGGTGCTCGAGCCAATGCAGCCGGTCCGACGCGACGGCGGCGTCGAAGAGCGCCGGGCTGTGCCAGATCCACAGGGTCGCCATGTGGATCGTCGCGGCCGGGATCGGACGTGCGCAGGGCGCGAGCACGGAGAGCACCGATCTCATGGGCCCGCTGCGCGCCAGCCCGCGCCGCCACGGCACGGGCAGGGCCCAGAGCCACGGCACTTCCGGCTTGCCGAGCACCAGCAGAGGCGGCGCCACGGCGATCAGGAGGATGTGCTGCACCATGTGGGCCGACAGGAGCGGCTTGGACAACCCTTCCAGCGGAGAGAGGAGCGCGACCGCCAGCACGATCATGCCCGCGGCGAAGCAGAGGATCTGGGCCGAGCCGAATCCCGGCAGGAACCGACCGAACCGGCAGCGCAGGCGCCGTGCGCCGAGGACGAACAGCAGGCTCGAAGCGGCAAGGGGGATCGTGACGAGAGGGTCGGCCGACCAGGAATGCCAGAGATCGCCTGGGCCGTGAGGCGCCGTGCCATGGGCGAGGGCGGGGCCGCCGGGCAGGAGCGCGGCCGCAGCGGGAAGGAGGCTCGAGGCCGTGTTCGGCCATTTCCGGCAGGACGTTTCGCGGGAACCAAGTCTCACGGCCAAGCTTATCCGTTCAGGGCATGCAGCACCCATGTAGGGCGGATGGATCTCGAAGCGACACGGCAGGGCCCTGCGGGGCGGCTGCGCACCGCGACGGCGCGTGCGGCTCTCGTCGCGAGCGCACTCGCCCTCACGGGCTGCGACGGGATCCAGTCGGCGCTCGATCCGGCCGGCGGCGATGCGCTCCGGATCTACCGGCTCGCCCTCGTCATGACGGCGGGCGGCTGCCTGATCTTTCTTCTCGTCACCGGGCTCCTGCTCTATGCGATCTTCGCCGCCCCCGAGCGGCGGGCCTGGCTCGGAAGCCGCAGGACCGTCGTCATCGGCGGGCTCGCCTTTCCCATCGTGGTTCTGTCCGGCCTTCTGCCCTACGGGCTGATCGTCATGCGCGACACGGACATGCCGAGGCCGGGCGCGCTCCCCGTCGAGGTGATCGGCGAGCAGTACTGGTGGCGGGTGACATATCCCGCCGATCAGGAGAGGGCCGCGTTCGCCACGGCGAACGAGCTCGTCGTTCCCGTCGGCCGCCCGGTGACGGTGTCGGTCACCGCCGCCGACGTGATCCACAGCTTCTGGATCCCGAATTTCGGCGGCAAGATCGACATGATTCCGGGGCGCGTCAACCGCCTCACTTTCACGGCCGAGCGGCCGGGAATCTATCGCGGCGTCTGCGCCGAGTTCTGCGGCGACCAGCATGCCCGCATGGCCTTCGACGTGGTGGCGCTGGAGCCCGACGCCTTCGCGGACTGGCGCGACGGACAGGCGAAGCCCGCCCGGGAACCGGACCTGCCGGACCTGGCGCGGGGCCGGGAGCTGTTCCGCGCCGGTGGATGCGGCTCCTGCCATGAGGTGCGCGGGACGGAGGCCGACGGGGCGTTCGGGCCCGACCTGACCCATGTGGGCAGCCGCCGCACCATCGGGGCGGGCCAGTTCCCGAACAATGTCGGGACCCTCGCCGGCTGGATCGCCAACACGCAGCACATCAAGCCGGGCGTCAGGATGCCGTCCTATGGCGCGTTCACGGGCGAGGACCTCAGGGCGCTGGCCGGGTATCTGGAGAGCCTGAAATGAACCTGCCCGAGCGCCCCGGCGCCTTCTCCCCGCAGGAGCCCGACCGTCCCAATCCGCTGCCGCGCCCGGACGGCGAGTTCGAGGCGCTGGAGAAGGCCTGGAAGGCTCCCCGCGGCCTCAGCTTCATCACGGCGGTCAACAACACCTATGTGGGCCTGTGGTATGTCGCGACGGCGTTCCTGTTCTTCATCCTGGCCGGCATCCTCGCGCTGATCATGCGGGCGCAGCTCGCGGCTCCGGAAAGCGATCTTGTCGGGCACGATCTCTACAACCAGCTCTTCACCATGCATGGCACGGTGATGATGTTCCTCTTCGCGGTGCCGGCCGTGGAGGCCGCGAGCGTCTATCTTCTGCCCAACATGCAGGCGGCCCGCGACCTGCCGTTCCCGCGCCTGTCGGCCTATGCCTTCTGGGCCTATTTCGTCGGCGGCCTCGTGTTCTTCGGCACGATCTTCTTCGGGTTGTCGCCCGACGGCGGCTGGTTCATGTATCCGCCGCTCACCGGCAGCAAGTACTCGCCCGCCGAGAACGCCGACTGGTGGCTTCTGGGCATCGGCTTCATCGAGATCTCGGCCATCGCGGGCGCCATCGAGATCATCGTGGGCGTGATGAAGACCCGGGCGGTCGGCATGAGCCTCGACAAGCTGCCGGTCTATTCCTGGGCCATGCTCGTCTTCGCCGTGATGATCGTCATCGGCTTTCCGGCGATCATCCTGGGCACGCTGCTGCTCGAGATGGAGCGCGCCTTCGACTGGCCGTTCTTCATCGCCGAGCGGGGCGGGGATCCGCTGTTGTGGCAGCACCTGTTCTGGTTCTTCGGCCACCCGGAGGTCTACATCATCTTCCTGCCGGCGACCGGCATGGTGTCGATGATCGTGCCCGCCATGGCGCAGACGCCCCTCGTCGGCTACCGGCTGGTCGTGCTGGCGCTCATCGCCACGGGCTTCCTCTCCTTCGGCCTGTGGGTGCACCACATGTTCGCCACCGGCCTGCCGAAGATGTCCTTGAGCTTCTTCTCGGCGGCCAGCACGGCCGTGGCGGTGCCGAGCGGCATCCAGGTCTTCGCCTGGATCGCCACCATCGCGTCCGGGCGCATGAAGCTCACCACGCCGTCGCTTTTCGTCATCGGGTTCCTGTTCATCTTCACGCTTGGCGGTCTCACGGGCGTGATGGTCGCCATGGCGCCGTTCGACTGGCAAGCCCACGACAGCTATTTCGTCGTGGCGCATCTGCACTACGTGCTCATCGGCGGCATGGTGTTCCCGCTCTTCGCCGCCTTCTATTACTGGGTGCCGGTGGCGAGCAAACGCGCCTTGTCCGAACGGCTCGGGCGCTGGGTGTTCGGCCTCATGTTCCTCGGCGTGAACGTGACGTTCCTGCCGATGCACGTCACCGGCCTCATCGGCATGCCCCGGCGCGTCTATACCTATCCGGTCGGCATGGGATGGGACGCGCTCAACCTGGTCTCCACCGTCGGGGCCTTCATGATCGCCGCGGGCGTCGCGGTCTTCCTCGTCGATCTGGCGCGCAACTTCCGCTTCGCCAGCGAGGACAATGCGGGCAACGTCTGGAACGCCGGGACGCTCGAATGGCTTCCGAACGGCAATTACGCGACGCGCAGCATCCCGGCGGTCGTCAGCCGCGATCCGTTGTGGGATCAGCCGAACCTGCCGAAGGACGTGGAAGACGGACGCTACTACCTGCCGGGCACCGCGACCGGCGGGCGCGAGGCGCTGGTCACGAGCCCGTTCGATGCGACGCCGCAATACATCCTGCAGATCCCGGGCCCCGGCTGGCAGCCGGTCCTCGCCGCATTGTTCACGGCGGCGTTCTTCCTGCTGCTGACCGTGAAGTTGGTCATGCTGTCCGTGGTCTGCGGCGTGCTCGCGGTGGGTTGCGTGATCTGGTGGCTGTGGGAGACCGACCCCGGCCCCGTCCGCCCGCCCGCCCACATCGGCGGCGGCATCGTGGTGCCGGTCTATGTCACCGGCCCGATGAACCATTCCTGGTGGGCGATGATCGTCCTCATGGTGGTGTCCGGCATGGTGTTCACCTGCCTGATCTTCTCCTACCTGTTCCTGTGGCTCGTGAATCCCGGGGCGTGGCCTCCGCGCGGCGTCGACCTGCCGGAACGGCTCTGGCCCGTCGCCTCGGCCATGCTCTATCTCGCCAGCGCCGCGCTGATCGCCGTGGCCAGCCGCACCCTGAGGGGCGACGACCGCCGCAGCCCGCAATCCGTGCCGATCCTGATCGCGGCGGCGCTCCTGCTCGTGTCCGGCGCGTCGGCGACGGACCTGTGGGCGCAATGGCGGACGGACCTGAGCCCCTCGACCCATGCCTACGGGGCGGCGGTCTACGCCATCGTGTCCCTGCAGATCTTCTTCGTCCTGACGATGCTCGTCATGGGGCTCTACACCATCGCCCGCTGGCTCGCCGGCCGGCTCGACAGCATCCGCCGCACCACCTTCGACAACACGATGCTGTTCTGGTCCTACACGGTCGGCCAGGGCTTGGTCGGCCTGGCGGTCGTCCACGGCTTCCCGCGCCTGATCGGAGGGCTGTAGCATGACCCGGCGGCGGACGGGACAGGTTGCGCTGATGCTGGCCGGGCTCCTCGCATGGGCGGTCCAGTTCACCGTCATCTACGGGGCGACGTCGACCCTCTGCGGCCTCGACCGGGCCGACGCGACGCTCCTCGGGACCGGAGCCGTGCAGGCCGTCATCCTTATCACGACATTCGCGGCCTTCCTGGCCGCCGCCGCCGCGCTCTCCTGGTCACTGCGGACTCAGAGGCGAATGAGCGGGCAGGCGGCTCCGGCGGACCGGTTCATGACCCAGGCGGGAGCGCTGATCGGCGGGCTCTCGCTGATCGCCATCCTGTGGCAGGGGCTTCCCGCCCTCATCCTTCCGGCCTGCGCCTGAGGCGCCCGACACGCGAGGTCCGACCATGATCAACTGGCAGGAGATGTTCATTCCGGTTCACTCGATCCCCGAGATCATCCTGCGCGGGACGATGACCTACATCATGCTGTTCCTGATCCTGCGCTTCCTGCTCAAGCGGCAGACCGGCGTGATCGGGGTCGCGGATCTTCTCGTGATCGTCCTCATCGCCGATGCGGCCCAGAACGCGATGGCGAACGAGTACAAGTCGATCACCGAGGGCGGTCTTCTCGTCCTCACCATCGTGTTCTGGAACTACGCCATCGACTGGCTCGGCTTCCACTTCCCGGCCTTCCAGCGTTTCGTGCGGCCGTCGCCGCTGCTGCTGATCGAGAACGGCAAGATGCTGCCGAAGAACATGCGGCAGGAGATGATCACCACGGAGGAGCTCACCAGCCAGTTGCGGGAGCAGGGCATCGAGCACTGCTCCGAGGTGAAGAAGGCCTATATCGAGGGCGACGGGACGATCAGCGTCATCCGGAAGGACAAGGGCGAGACCGGCCGCAACGACGAGTCCCTGAAGGGCATCGTCTAGCGCATCGTGCGGAAAAGTGGACTCGGTTTTCACTTGCGTGGCCCTTCGGGTCCGGCCCGAACGATGCGCTCGGCAAAGAAGAGAGGTGTTTCCACGCCAGTGAAACAGCTCCAGACCCGTCAGACGATGCCGCCGCTGCCGCCGGCGACGGCCGGGCGTTCCCTGGCGACATTCTGGCGATAGCCGCTCGCCCGGTAGGCGGCGATCGGGTCGATGGCACCGCCGGCCTGCAGGCGCGCCATGGCGAGGATCGGCTCCACGTCGGTCCGGTAGGCCGCCTTCAGGGTCTCGGACGCCATGAGGGCGTCGTTGTCCTCCTGATAGCCCTCGAGGGCCTTGCGGTTCACGAGAAGCGCCTGGGCATAGGCGCGGCGGATCTCGTTGGCGCTGCGGATCAGGCTCTCGATCGGATCGGTCACGTTGTGCGACTGGTCGATCATGTGGGCCGGGTGGAAGTTCTCGGCCCCCCGGTGCTCGGCATCGACCAGCTCGTTGAAGACCAGGAACAGGCGGTGGGGGTCGATGGCGCCCGCATCGAGGTCGTCATCGCCGTATTTCGAGTCGTTGAAGTGGAAGCCGCCGAGCTTCCTGAACTGAATCAGGCGCGCCACGATCATCTCGATGTTGACGTTCGGCGCATGATGGCCGAGATCGACGAGGCAGAAGGCCTTCTCGCCGAGCTCCGTCGCGATCAGGTAGTTGGTGCCCCAATCCTGCACGACGGTGGAATAGAAGGCCGGCTCGTACATCTTGTGCTCGGAGAAGATGCGCCAGTCCTCCGGCAGCTGCTGATAGATCGTCTTCATCGAGTCGAGATAGCGCTCGAAGCTCCGGGTGAAGCTCGTCTGTCCCGGAAAGTTCGAGCCGTCGCCGATCCAGACGGTCAGCGCCTTGGAGCCGATCGCCCGGCCGATCTCGATGCACTCGATGTTGTGCTCGATGGCCTGCCGGCGCGTCGCGGCATCCGTGTGGCTTAAGGACCCGAACTTGTAGCTCTTCTCCTGGCCGGGAGCATCGGAGAAGGTGTTGGAGTTCATGGCGTCGAAGCCGAGCCCCAGGGCGTCGCCATGAGCCTTGAGCCGCCGCGGATCGTCGACCTTGTCCCAGGGGATGTGGAGCGACACGGTGGGCGTCGCGCGGGTGAGCTGCTGGATCACCGCGCAATCATCGAGCTTGTCGAAGATGTTGCGCGGCTCGCCGCTGCCGGGAAAGCGCGCGAACCGCGTGCCGCCGGTGCCGACGCCCCAGGAGGGAACCGCCACGAAGAACTGCGCGACCTTGCCGGTGACGGAATCGATGTCGAGGCCGTCGCGGGCGAGCCTTGCGCCCAGCGCCTCGTAATCCGCCTTCAGGGCGCTCGCGCGCTTGTCGTTGTCGGCGGCGACGATCTCGCCGGCGATCCTGTATTCGGTCATGGCGTTCTCCCTGGGCGGGTCTTATCGCGTGAACGACGTCGCGTTGCCCGCATCCACGTTGATGATGTTGCCGGTCGATTTGGCGGACAGGTCCGATGCGAGGAAGTAGATCGCCTCGGCAATGTCCTCCGGGAAGACGTTCAGCTTCAGCAGCGAGCGCTTGCGGTAGTGCTCCTCAAGCTCGTCAACCGCGAGCTTCGACGAGGCGGCGCGCTGCTCGCGCCACTCGCCGGTCCAGATCTTGGAGCCGCGCAGCACCGCGTCGGGATTGACCGTGTTGACGCGGACGCCGGCGTCTGCGCCCTCGAGCGCCAGGCAGCGGGCGAGGTGGATCTCCGCCGCCTTGGCGGTGCAATAGGCCGAGGCGTTGGGTGAGGAGGCGAGGCCGTTCTTCGACGAGACGAAGACCACGTTGCCGCCGAGCTTCTGGCGCCGGAACAGGCGGAACGCCTCCCGCGACACGAGGAAATAGCCGGTCGCCAGGATGTCGATGTTGCGGTTCCACATCGCCAGATCGGTGTCCTCCACGGGAGCCGAGGAGGCGATGCCGGCATTGGACACGAGGATGTCGATGCCGCCGAACTCGACGCTGGCCTCGATGAACGAGGACAGGACGTCCGGCTCGCTCGTAACGTTGAGCGTCACGCCGCGCACCGAATCCTGACCGAAGCGCTTGGAGAAATCCTCGACCGTCGCGGTGAGAGAATCCTGGTCGATGTCGGCCAGCACCACGCAGGCGCCCTCAGTTACCAGGCGTTCGGCCGTGGCGCGGCCGATGCCGCCGGCCCCGCCCGTGATGAAGGCGACGCGGCCCGCCAGGCTCTTGGGCTTGGGCATGCGCTGGAGCTTGGCTTCCTCGAGCAGCCAGTACTCGATGTCGAAGGCTTCCTGCTCGGGAAGGCCCTGGTACTCGGACACCGAGGAGGCGCCGCGCATCACGTTGATGGCATTGACGTAGAACTCGCTCGCGATGCGCGCCGTCGCCTTGTCGCGGGCGAAGGACAGCATGCCGACGCCGGGGATCAGGAAGATCACCGGGTTGGGATCGCGCATCTTGGGGCTGTTCGGGTGCTTCGACTGCTCGTAATAGCGGGAGTAGTCGGCCCGGTAGGCCTCGAGCGCCACATCGAGGCCGGCGAGAACCGCGTCGACGTCCGGCGCCTTCGGGTCGAAGTCGAGCACGAGCGGGCGGATCTTCGTGCGCAGGAAGTGATCGGGGCAGCTGGTGCCGAGCTGGGCCAGGGGCTTCAGATCGGCGGAATTGACGAATTCGAGCACCGCGTCCTGGTCGTCGAAATGACCGAGCTTGCGCTCCGCCTGGCCGATCCTGCCGCGGATTTCCGGCATCAGGCGCGCGGCGATCCTGCGGCGCTCGTCCCGCGACAGGCTGGACGTCACCGCTCCGCCGAAGGCCGGCTTGCCCGCCGTCTTCTCGGCGAACCACTGGATGGCCTGATTGATGATGCGCAGAGTCAGCTCGTAGCATTCCTTGGCGTCGTCCGCCCAAGTGAAGAGTCCATGGCTCTCGAGCACCACGCCCTTGGCGTCCGGATGAGCCCTGGCGAAGGCCTCCAGATCGAGGCCGAGCTGGAACCCGGGGCGGCGCCAGGGGAGCCAGCCGATCTCGTCGCCGAAGATCTCGCGGGTCAGCTCGCGGGAGTCCCTGGACGCGGCGATCGCGATGATCGCGTCCGGATGCACGTGGTCCACATGCCTGTAGGGCAGAAAGCCGTGGAGCGGCGTGTCGATGGACGCCGCCCGGGTGTTGAGATTGAAGGTGGCGTGGGGCAGGAAGCCCACCATGCGGTCCTCGTCCTCGACGCCCTTGTAGAGGGTCTTCAGGGAGCGCAGCTTGTCCATGTAGAGGGTCGCGAAGCCGTCGAGCTTGATCGTGCCCACGTCGCCGCCCGACCCCTTGACCCAGAGCACCTCCACCGTCTCGCCCGTGAGCGGATCGGTTTCGGTCACCTTGGCCGAGGTGTTGCCCCCGCCGTAATTGGTGATCCGCTTGTCGGCGCCGAGCAGGTTGGAGCGGTAGAGCAGGAGGCCCGGCTCGTCGAGGGTGGCCGCCTTGGCGTCGTCCCAGTGATTCTCGAGGAGTCTGACGGCTTGGGTGGCGGTGTCCACGGTGTCCTCCTGATCGCTCGCAAGGGCGCAATCGGCCCCGGATTTGAGGCGAAAGGTGGCGGGACGCTCCGACGATGTCAACCAGAAACGATCAAATATGATCAATTGTGATCATTATACGAAGGTACGATCACAAGATTGATTGACTGTGATCGGTTTACGGCTCAGTCTCAGCCGGAACTTGCGTGAATCTGAAAGGTCTTGGATCCTTCCGATCACCGTCGCGCCGCACTGTCGAGGAACCATGCACGAACGTGAAAGGCACCGGATCATCCTGAGCGCCGTCCAGGAGAAGCCGGTCGCGACAGTCCAGGATCTCGTGGAGCTGACCTCCGCCTCGGAGGCCACGATCCGCCGCGACATCGCGGCCCTGCACGTTCAGGGGCGGCTGCGGCGCGTGCGCGGCGGCGCGGAGGCCCTTCACCCGGCCCAGGCCCAGATCGGCAGCCTCGCGGCCAAGCCGTTCCGCGTCTCGGAGGCCGAGAACATCGCCAAGAAGCGCGCCATCGCCCGCGAGGCCGTAGCCCTGTGCACCGAGGGCGACGCCATCATCATCAACGGCGGCACGACCACGTTCCAGATGGTGCATTATCTGACCGGCCGACGGCTCCAGGTCTTCACGAACTCGTTCGCCATCGCCGAGCATCTCGTCAAGCATTCGAAGAACCAGGTGATGCTGCCGGGCGGCTCGATCTATCGCGACCAGAGCATCATCCTGTCGCCGTTCGAGAACGACGTGACGCGCAACTTCTATGCCCGCCGCATGTTCATGGGCGCTCAGGGCGTCGGCACGCTGGGCGTCATGGAGCAGGACGCCCTGATCATCCAGGCGGAGCAGAAGCTCATCAATCAGGCGGACGAGCTGGTCCTGATGGTGGATTCCACCAAGTTCCAGCGCCGCTCGAGCCTCATACTCTGTCCCCTCGACCGGGTCTCCACGCTGATCACCGACGACGCCATCCCGGATTCGGCCAGGACCATGATCGAGAATGCGGGAATCAAGCTGATCATCGCCGGAACGACGGCGGGCGATCAGTCCGTGGAATCCTCATCGGCGGCCTGAGAGCCGGCGGGAGGTGCTTTGAAAGGGAGGAAGAACATGAAGGCATTTGCAAAGCTCGCCCTCGGCACGGCGCTGGGTCTCGCCCTGTTCGCCGGCCAGGCCAGCGCCCAGACCATGAAGATCGGCTTCGTGGCGAAATCCCTCGGCAACGGCTTCTTCGAGGCGGCCAACAAGGGCGCCCAGGAAGCCGCCAAGGAGCTCGGCGGCGTCGAGGTGATCTATACCGGGCCGACCACCACGACCGCCGAAGGGCAGATCGAGGTGATCAACGCGCTCATCGCCCAGCGCGTCGATGCGATCGCGATCTCGGCCAACGATCCGGACGCGGTCGTCCCGGCGCTGAAGCGGGCCGCGCAGCGCGGCATCAAGGTGATCTCCTGGGATTCCGCCGTCGGCAAGGACGGGCGCATCGTACACCTCAACCCGTCGTCGAACGAGCTGATCGGCAACATGTGCCTGAAGCTCGCGGCCTCCCATCTGCCGGACGGCAAGGGCGATTTCGCCATCCTGTCGGCCACCTCCACCTCGACCAACCAGAACACCTGGATCGCCGAGATGAAGAAGCAGCTTCCGAAATATCCCGGCCTGAACCTCGTCACCACCGTGTACGGCGACGATCTGGCCGACAAGAGCTATCGCGAGGCGCAGGGCCTGCTGAAGTCGCATCCGAACGTGAAGGTGATCGTCGCCCCGACCACGGTGGGAGTGCTCGCCGCCTCGCAGGTGGTGAAGGATGCCGGCAAGATCGGTCAGGTCTACGTGACGGGCCTCGGGCTTCCGTCCGAGATGGCCGGCGCCGTCCATTCCGGCGCTACTAAGGAATTCGCGATCTGGAACCCGATCGATCTCGGTTACTCGGCCGCGCAGATCGCCTATCGCCTCGTGAAGGGGGAGACCGACGGCAAGCCCGGTTCCGAGATCAATGCCGGCCGCATGGGCAAGATCAAGATCGGCGACAACGGCGAGGCCGCCATGGCCGACCCCTTCGTCTACGACAAGAGCAACGTCGACGAGTTCGCCAAGATCTTCTGAGATCGCTCCAAGCCATAGGGGAGGGCGCGGAGAGCCGCGCCCTCCCTGCACTCATCGGCGATTGACAGGCTTTTCCATGTCCGTGGTTCAGGCGCTTCCCGAGATCCAGGTCCCGCTTCTGGAGATGCGTGGCATCTCCAAGTCCTTCCCGGGGGTGAAGGCGCTCGATCACGTGGACGTCGCGCTCCATCCGGGAACGGTCACGGCGCTCATCGGCGAGAACGGGGCCGGCAAGTCGACCCTCGTGAAGATCCTCACCGGGATCTATCAGCCGGACGAAGGCGAGATCGTCGTCGACGGCGTTCCGGTGCATTTCGCCAATGCCGAGGCGGCGATCCGGAGCGGCATCACGGCGATCCATCAGGAGACCGTGCTGTTCGACGAGCTCTCCGTCGCCGAAAACATCTTCCTCGGGCACGCGCCCAGAAACCGTCTGGGCTTCGTCAACTGGGCGGCCATGAACGCCCGCGCGGCGGCGCTGCTCTCCTCCATCGACGCGCCGATCAGCCCCTACGCGCGGCTGAAGGATCTCTCGATCGCCCATCGCCATCTCGTGGCCATCGCGCGAGCCCTGTCGGTGGAAGCCCGTGTGGTCATCATGGACGAGCCGACCGCCGCGCTCTCCTACAAGGAGGTCGAGGACCTCTTCCGGATCATCGAGCGGCTGAAGAAGCAGGGCAAGGCCATCCTGTTCATCAGCCACAAGTTCGAGGAGGTCTACCAGATCGCCGAGCGCTTCGTGGTGTTCCGCGACGGCCGGTCCATCGGGTCGGGCTTGCTGGCACAGACCGGGCAGGACGAGATCGTGCGCATGATGGTCGGCCGGTCCGTCGACCATGTGTTCCCGAAAGCCGACGTGGCGATCGGCGCGACCGTCCTGAGGGTCTCGGGCTATTCCCATCCGACCGAGTTCGACGACCTCTCGTTCGACCTGCGGCGGGGCGAGATCCTGGGCCTGTACGGCCTCGTCGGGGCAGGGCGGTCGGAGTTCTGCCAGGCCCTGTTCGGCATCACCAGGCCGAGCGCCGGGTCGGTCGAGCTCGAGGGGCGTCCCATCGCCATCCGGTCGCCGGCGGACGCCATCGCGGCCGGCATCGTCTACGTGCCCGAGGAGCGCGGCCGCCACGGCGCCGTGCTGCAGATGCCGATTGTCCAGAACATCTCCATGGCGACGCTCGACCGGACCACCCGGGCCGGCTTCCTCCGGCAGGCGGAGGAGTTCGCCCTGGCCCGGCGCTACGCCGAGCGGCTCGATCTTCGCGCCGCCGCGCTCTCGGTTCCCGTCGGCACCCTGTCGGGCGGGAACCAGCAGAAGGTGGTGATCGGGAAATGGCTCGCCACGAAGCCGAAGGTCATCATCCTGGACGAGCCGACCAAAGGCATCGACATCGGGTCGAAGGCCGCCGTGCACGCCTTCATGAGCGAACTCGCCGGCGAGGGGCTGAGCGTGATCATGGTGTCGTCCGAACTGCCGGAGATCCTCGGCATGTCCGACCGCGTGATGGTGATGCGGGAAGGCCGGATGGCGGGCCTCTGGGAGCGCGGCGGCCTCGATGCCGAGACGCTGGTGCGCGCGGCTACGGGCAACGTCTGACGGACAGGGAAGCTGGAAGGGACCGATGAGCCGAATCCTGAAATACCGTGAACTCCTGCTGGTCGCGATCATCGCGGTCCTGATCGCGGTGTTCTCCGTTCGGGCGCCGGGCTTCGCCGCGCCGGAGAGCCTCGCCAACATCTTCAACGACACGTCCATCCTGATGATCCTGGCGCTCGGCCAGATGGCCGTGATCCTCACCCGGTCCATCGACCTGTCGGTGGCCGCGAACCTGTCCTTCACGGGCATGGCCATCGCCATGACGAACGCGGCCTTTCCGCAGATCCCGCTGCCGCTCCTCGTCGTGGCCGCCATGAGCCTCGGTGCGCTGCTCGGAGCGATCAACGGTCTCATGGTCTGGAGGATCGGCATTCCGTCCATCGTGGCGACGCTCGGCACCCTGACGATCTATCGCGGAATGGCGTTCGTGCTCTCGGGCGGCGCCTGGGTCAACCAGACCCAGATGACGCCGTCCTTCCTCAACACGCCGCGCGCGTCCCTGCTCGGGCTTCCGCTGCTCGGCTGGACGGCCATCCTGGTGATCGCCGTCATCAGCATCGTGTTCACCCGCACGGTATTCGGGCGTGCCCTCTACGCCGCCGGCGGCAATCCGACGGCGGCGCTCTATGCGGGCATCGACGTGGGCCGCACCCGCTTCTACGCCTTCGTCCTGTCGGGCGCCCTGGCGGGCCTGTGCGGCTATCTCTGGGTGTCCCGCTACGCGGTCGCCTATGTGGACATCGCGGCCGGGTTCGAGCTCGACACGGTGGCGGCCTGCGTGATCGGCGGGATCTCGACCCTCGGCGGCATCGGGTCCGTCGGCGGCGCCGTCCTCGGCGCCCTGTTCCTCGGCGTGATCAAGAACGCGCTTCCGGTGATCAACATCTCGCCGTTCTGGCAGATGGCGATCTCCGGCTTCGTGATCATCGTGGCCGTCCTGTTCAATGCGCGGCAGGAGAAGCGGAAAGGCCGGCTCATCCTGCGCGACGCCGTGAAACGCGGTCCGGTGCCGACACCGGCACAGACCGAAGGAGCCGCCGCATGAGCACGCTCACCCTGGAGAAGCAGCCGGTTCGGCGCATTCCCGACAAGCTCTCCACGCCGGCCGGCCGCGTCCTCGGCAGCTGGGAGGCCCTGCTGGCCGCCGTCGCCATCGTGATCTTCATCGCCAATTCCTTCGCGTCGCCTCACTTCCTCGACCCCTGGAACCTGTCTGACGCCACCTACAACTTCACCGAGAAGGCGATGATCGCCTTCGCCATGACCCTGCTGATCATCTCGGGCGAGATCGATCTCTCGGTCGCCGCCATCATCGCCCTGGCCTCGACCGCCATGGGGGCAGCCGCGCAGGCAGGCTTCCAGACGCCGGCGCTCGTCGGCATCGGACTCGGGGTCGGGCTGCTCTGCGGAGCCTTCAACGGGCTCCTGGTCGCGCGAATCGGCCTGCCCTCCATCGTCGTGACCATCGGCACCATGAGCCTGTTCCGCGGCATCGCCCAGATCGTCCTCGGCGACCGGGCCTATGGCGGCTACCCTTCGAGCTTCGCGTGGTTCGGACAGGGCTACATGTCGGACTTCTCCTGGTGGCCGACGCTCCCCGGATTCGAGGTGGTGACCTTCGAGATGGTCGCGTTCGTGATCCTCGCCGTCGCGTTCGCCATCCTGCTCCACTGGACGGTCTTCGGACGCTGGATCTACGCCATCGGCAACAACGCCTTCGCGGCGCAGTTCTCCGGCATCCCGGTCCGACGCACCAAGTTCGCCCTGTTCCTGATGACCGGGCTCATGAGCGGCTTCGCGGCCGTCTGCCTCACGTCCCGTCTGGGCTCGACGCGCCACACCATCGCGGCCGGCTGGGAACTCGAGGTGGTCACCATGGCGGTGCTCGGAGGGGTGAGCATCCTCGGCGGCTCCGGCACGATCCCGGGGGTGGTGCTGGCCGCCATCGTGATGGGGCTCGTCACCTTCGGGCTCGGCCTCCTCAACGTTCCCGGCATCGTCATGTCGATCTTCATCGGCCTGCTGCTGATCCTCGTGATCGCGCTGCCCATCGTCGTCCGCCGCATCCGCTCGAGGAGCGCCGCATGAGTGCCCGAGAAAAAGTCGCGTTCAAGATGCAGCTCAATCCCGGCATGGAGGAGGAGTATCGTCGCCGCCACGACGAGATCTGGCCGGAACTGGTCGAGCTCCTGAAGGATGCCGGCGTCGAGGACTATTCCATCCACCTCGACCGGGAGACCGGCATCCTGTTCGGCGTTCTGTGGCGGCGGACGGACCACCGCATGGGGGATCTGCCGAGCCATCCGGTGATGAAGCGCTGGTGGGCCCACATGGCCGACATCATGGCGACGAACCCCGACCATTCGCCGGTCGACAAGCCGCTCGTCACCGTCTTCCACATGGCGTGATCCCATGAAAGTCGCCGTGCTCGACGTCGGCAAGACCAACGTGAAGGCCGTCATCGTCGATGCCGGCGCGAGGCGTGAGCTTGCCGCCCGCACGCGCCCCAACCGGGTGCTGACCGACGGGCCCTATCCGCATTTCGACGTGGACGGGATCTTCGCGTTCTTCGTGCAGTCCCTGAAGGAGCTCAACGCCGAGCACGGGTTCGATGCCGTCTCGATCACCGCCCACGGCGCGAGCGGCGCGCTTCTCGGGACCGACGGGCTCGCGCTGCCGGTCCTCGACTACGAGTTCCGCTACGCGCCGGAGATCGACGCCGCGTATGACGCGATCAGGCCGCCCTTCTCGGAGACGTTCTCGCCGCGCCTGCCCGGCGGCCTCAATCTCGGAGCGCAGCTCCACTATCAGAAGACCGCCTTCCCGCGGGCTTTCGCAGATGTGCAGTCCATCGTCACGTATCCGCAATATTGGGCTTGGCGGCTCACCGGCATCGCCGCGACGGAGGTGACGTCCCTCGGCTGCCACACCGATCTCTGGCGGCCGAGGCAGGGGACGTTCTCCTCGCTCGTCGAGAGGCTGGAGATCGGTGACAGGCTGTCCCCCGTCCAAAAGCCGTCCGATCGTCTCGGCTTCGTGGCGCAGGACATCGCCGCAATGATCGGTCTTGCCCGTCCCGTGCCGGTCTATTGCGGCATTCACGATTCCAATGCGTCGCTGCTGCCTCATCTCGGCCAGCACCGGGCGCCGTTCGCCGTGGTCTCGACCGGCACATGGGTGGTGATCTTCGCGGTCGGCGGCGACCTCGATCACCTGGACCCCAAGCGCGATACGCTCGCGAACGTGGACGCCCTCGGGCGCGCGGTGCCATCGGCCCGCTTCATGGGAGGGCGTGAATTCGAGCTGCTGACAAAAGGCCAGGGGACGGCGACGCCGGACGCCGTCCGCCGTATCGTGGAGGAGCGCATCCTCCTGACGCCCGGCGTCGTGCCCGGATGCGGGCCGTTTCCCGCTGCACGCCATCGGATCGTCAACGCTTCGAACGATCTGAACCCCGATGAGACCTATGTGGCGGCTTCGCTTTACGCGGCTCTCATGACGAAGGTCTGTCTCGATCTCACCCGCGCGGCAGGCCCGGTCATCCTCGAGGGCCCTTTCGCGCGCAACGCCCTCTATGCGGAAGCCCTGTCGAAGGCGGTCGGGCGCACGGTCATTCCCGTTTCCGGTTCGACCGGAACGAGCATCGGGGCGGCGCTCCTTGCGCTCGGATCGTCAGATCCGCGCGTGCCGAAGGAGGAGCACGCACTCGCCTTCAGCCGGCTCCCGGCCGCATTTCCGGAGTATGGTGCCGAATGGCATCTCCTTGTGCAGAAGGATGCAGCCTGAAAGCCCCTGGAGCACCGTCGGGCTGCTGGACGCAAGCCGACGGATGCCCGACAGGGATCACCCAGCGTCGGGCCATCTCGTGTTCGATAAGAAGTTCATATGTATCGTTAGATCGTTCCATACGCATTAACTCGTTATAGTAAGAACAGCGATTAACCCTATCCTTAATCTGCCATATTCCAGCCGCACTGCGACGCTTAGCTTGAAGCACAATGACGTTGAAACATTGGAAAAGCGAAACAGGCTGCTGATGAAATTGGAACGAAAGAACCTAACGCTTCCCGCAGACACGAGCACTATTCTGTCTGAACTGGAACGCACGATGGTCGCATCGATCGCTCTGATGAAACGCCTGCGGCGTGAGAGAAGGCGTTCGGTCCGGGTCGAGCGCTCGGGCGAAGAGCAGAGCGCGTGACAGACGCGCGTTCGACGCAGTCTTGAAAACGGCGGCGCGGCTCTTTGCCTTTCACCATGGGGGTCCTGCAGGAACCTCGATGCGTGAGCCGCGCCGATCGACGGGACTCGCAATGGACGACGCTCCGAAGCGGCTTCGATAATCCGTCGGACAAATGCCCGTGTGGCGCTTGAACAGATCCCGGAAGAAAATCACGTCGTCGTAGCCGACAGCCCGGCTCACCTCCTGGATCGTCTGCCGCCCGTCCTCCAGCAATCGCTTCGCCATGGTCACCCGGACGATGTGAATGTAGCTCATCGGCGTGTGCCCGGTCGCATCCTTGAAGCGGCGGATGAAATTGCGCGGGCTCATCCCGACTCTCGCGGCAATGGCATCCACGCCGATGGACTGGCGAAAATGCTGGTGCACCCAATCCTGCGCGCGCTGGATATTCTCGTCCCTGTGGTCCCTGCGCAGGACGACATCGGCAAAGGTCGCCTGCCACGTCCGCGGCATCTCGATGAGCAGGGCCTTGGCGCATTGCAGGGCGATGTCGCGGCCTGCAAGCCGCTCGACCAGATAAAGGCTCAGGTCGGCGGCCGAGTTGATGCCCCCGCTGCAGGCGACGTTTCCGGCATCGGTGATCAGGTAATCCGGCTGCCAGTCCACGTCAGGGAAGCGCTCGCGATACACATCCGCCAAGGCCCAATGGGTCGTTGCACGCTCCCCGTCGAGCAGTCCAGCCTCGGCGAGCAGGGCGACGCCCGAACAGACACCTGCGATCTTCGCTCCTGCCTCGGACCATGTCCGCAGCCAGGGGATGACGCCGGCATTGCGCTCGATGACCGCGTCGATGGAATAGCCCGTCTGCATCAGCGTCTCGAGCGGCAGCCCGCCTGCCGGCACGAAAACGAGGTCCGGTCGCTCCACGGCCTCGACGGCGCTGGAGGGAAGAAGCGACACCAGATGGTCCGTCACGGCCGGGCCACCTCCCAGGGAGGCCGTCGTCACGCGAAATCGCGGTTCCGGTGCCGTGCCGCTGAGAAGGTTCCAGAGGGTTCCGGCATTGCGGAAGATTTCCATCGGGAGAAGGGCCGTCGAGGCGCATCCGCCATTCAGGAACAGAACGACCACATGGAGCATCGCGCGTCTCCCTGGCAGTCTTGCCCCCTCACGTTGTCATGATCGCCTCTCCCGGGCAAGCGAACTTCCAGGCACAGTCGAGCGGAGTTCGCCGCGTTTGCGGCTGGTGCCGGACGCGCGCGCCGACGCCATTCCCTTCCATCACAACGGGAATTTGTGCTCATGACGCCCCTCATCTTCCAGCGCAGCCGCCTCTCGGCGCGAGCCCTGCTGTTCTCCGCAAGCGCCGCAACGGTGATCGCCACGGCAGGTTCCGCCGTCGCATGCCCGCTGGGATCTCACGACAGCCCGCGGGTTCGCATGCTCCACGCCCTGCAGATGTCGGGCTCGTCCGGCGCGGCGCATCATCGGGATGTCGCCCAGCTTCAAGGGCAGCCGAAGCGCACGGAACTCGGCACCTACAGCCGCGACCTGCCGAAGGGCGCCGCGGCCCCGCGCGCGGACGGACGGCCGCCCCTCTACGGCAATCTGGGCCAGCTGTCCTGGGCCGTGACCAAGGACCGGACCGGTCAGGCGCAGGCCTATTTCGATCAGGGTTACCGTCTGGGCTGGGGCTTCAATCACGCGGAGGCGGCGCGTTCCTTCCGGGCCGCGCAGGAACTCGACCCGAACTGCGCCATGTGCCTGTGGGGCGAGGCCTGGGTTCTCGGCCCGCATATCAACTATCCGATGGATGCGGACGCGAATGCGCGCGCCCTCGTCGTGCTGGAGAAGGCGCGCAGCCTCGCGGCGGACAACGGAGACCTCCAGGTCGCCCTGGTGGCGGCGCTCTCGAAACGCCACTCGGCCGATCCCAAGGCGGATCGCAAAGCATTGGATCAGGCCTATGCGGACGCCATGGAGGAGGTGCAGGCCCGCTTCCCGCAGAACGCCCATGTGGCGCTGCTCACGGCCGACGCCCTCATGAACCTCACGCCTTGGGACTACTGGACGGATGGCGGCAAGACGCCGAAGGGAAAGACGGCCAGGATCGTCGAACTGATCGAAGGCGTTCTCGGAGCGCGACAGGTCGGGTCGCTCGAGGCGTATCCGGATCATCCCGGCGCGATCCATCTCTACATCCATGCGGTCGAAGCGTCGGACAATCTGGAGCGGGCTGTCCCGCACGCGGAGCGGCTGGAGAAGCTGATCCCGGGCGCCGGTCATCTTGTGCATATGCCGAGCCATCTCTGGTACCGGCTCGGCCGCTGGCGCGACAGTCTCGACGCCAATGTGCGTGCGGAGGCGGCCGACGAGGCGTTCCTGAAGCAGGGAAGCGCGAGCCTTCTCTATTCCGAGGCCTATTACGCCCACAACGTCCATTTCGTCATGGTGTCTGCTCTGACCGGAGGCGATGGACGCACCGCGGTCGCAGCCGCGCAGAAGCTCTCCGGCATCGTGTCGGATCGGGCCAAGCGCGAGGTACCCTGGACGCAGCCGATCGCCGCCGCGCCCTACAACGCGCATGCGCTCTTCTCGATGCCTGAGGATGTGTTGGCTCTCCCGAAGCCGGAGGGAGACTTCCCCTTCGTCGAGGCGGCCTGGCACTACGCCCGCGGCGTGGCCCTCGCCCGTCTCGGGCGGGCGGACGAAGCCCGGGCCGAAGCGGCCGCGATCGAGAACCTGGCGAAGAGGCCGGAGATTACCGCACTGCCGGATGCCGGCGTGCCGGGGCCGGATGTGATGACCATCGCGGCCCATGAGATCGAGGCCCGGATCGCGCAGGCCGCGGGGGATCAGGCGAAGGCGGCGTCTTTGTTCGCGGAGGCGGCCGCCATCCAGGACCGGCTGCCCTACATGGAACCGCCCTACTGGTACTACCCGGTGCAGCAATCCCTCGGCGCGGCGCTCATGGCCCAGGGAAAGCCGGCGGAGGCCGAGGCGGCGTTCCGCGCCGCGCTCCAGCGTTCGCCGAACAACGGATGGGCGGCCGCGGGGCTGCTCCGCGCCGCGCAAGCGCTGAACGATCGGACAACGGTCGAGGAAGCCGAGGCCCTGATGCGGAAGAACTGGTTCGGCACGGACATGCCGGCGCCGGATCGGCTCTGAACCGTTCGCCTCGGACGGAAGGCCCTAGCATTACAGTTGCGCCCTCCGCTTGCGATGTGAGGTTTGTGCCATCGCCTGATGGGCGCGGCGCCAGGCGGACCAGGCAATCACGAAGGCGGGCTCGATGCGTCGCTGCTTAAGACGTGTGGCCACGCGGCGGATTTCCTGGACAGACCAGCGGACCAACGCTTCAGCTTGGCTTCGTCGCTTCTTTTTTGGGGTGAGGTGAGAGTATTGGCGCGCTGGCGCACCACTGCCATCATGGCAAACGCCAGCATCACCAGCGACACATGCCGATGCCAGCCATGCCACGAGCGCGTCTCGTTGTGGGTGAGCCCCAACTCGGTCTTCGCCGTCTCAAAGGCATCTTCAATCGCCCAGCGCTGGCCTTCCACCCGCACCAGGGTCTCCATCGGCGTGCCGGCTGGACACCAGGTCGAGAAGAACGCCAGATCCCCATCAGAGAGGCGGCGTCGGATCAGCAGCCCCCGTGTCCATAAGCCGGTGAGATGCTCGTTGTATTCCTCCGCCGCGAGATCGGCGAGTTCGAGATAAGCCCAGTCATACAGGCGCGCTCCCTTCGTACCATCGCCGGCTGACAAGCGCGTCCAAGCCTCGGGAGAAAGAGCCTTGGCAATCTGCTCGGCCGTGCCGGCCACTTCGGGCTTTTCGATCCAGGACGAGAACTGATCGCTGGCATGCGCGCCCAGCACATAGCCCTTGCCGGCCCGGCGCAGCTGCATCTCGAACCGGCCCACACCATAGATCGTGTCGGTGGCCACCCAGTCGAACGGCACGCTGGCCGCAAGAGTGCGCTCGATCATCTGCGCGGCGATCTCAGGTTTGGTCACGAAGCGGATGCTGTCAGGTACCTGAGCCGCCGCAAGGCGCTCGGGCTTGTTCGTCCAGTCCTGCGGCAGATACAGCTGACGATCGATGAAGGCGCAGCCCTTGTCCGATACGTAAGCGGCAAACACGCCGATCTGGCAATTTGCGATCTTGCCCGCCGAGCCGGTGTACTGCCGGCCCACGCCACACGAGTGCTGGCCCTGCTTGAGAAAGCCGGTTTCATCGATCACCAGTACCGCCCCAGGTGAGGCGAGCGTCTCGAGCGCATACTCGCGCACCATGTCTCTCAAAACATCGGCGTCCCAGTGGCTGCGGCCGAGCACCGCCTGCTGGCGCCAGGGGCCTGAGTCGCCTGCGGCCTCGGCCCGCATCCAGCCGGTCTTGCGCCGCTCGGGGCCGAGCACCCCATCGAGGAAAGCCGCCGCCGAGGCGCCGACACTGGGATGAGCAAACAGCGACTTGAGATCGGTTTTGACCTGACGCAACTCCACACACCAGAGCTCGAGCATCTGCTCGATGGCCACACCCGTCATGGCAGCCTCCTGGGTCAGATCAGGAGATTATGAGCTTATGAGCGGCATCTGCAACTGTAATGCTAGAGCATCGGACGGACCCAGAGGGCCACGCCAGTGAAAAGTGGATCCGGTTTTCGCTGGCGCGGCCCGCTGGGTCCGTTCTGACCGATGCTCTCATGCAAGAAGAAAGCATCGGATGGATCCCAAAAGTGCAAGTCCACTTTTCACGTCCGATGCTTTAAGACGGCTCCAACGGGCCATCCGAGCCGTCTCCATCACCTCGCCGGGGGCGGCTCTCTTCGCCAGAACCACGCCGGGATCGAGCCTGCGCGACCGCGGATCGGGGTCGCCTGCGGGCCGTCGAGGCTTCCCGATCGAAGGACGGAGCGAATGGGTCCGGCCGCCTGCAGGAGGGCGTCGCTCAAGGCGACGTCGGCACCGCGTGCGGCCGCCACTTCCATCAGGCGGCTCGCGACGTTGACCGTGTCGCCTGTCGCCGTGATGTGCTGGTGGCTGTCGCCCCCGAGGCGCGACGCGAGGATGCCGCCGTAGTGGGCGCCGATCTTGAAGCCGAGGCGCGTCGCGATCCGCACCGGCAGGGCGGCGAGCCAGATCTCCATGCGGGCGCAAAGCGCGAGGCAGGCCGCCAGGGCATTGCCGGCATCCTGGGGCGAGGGGTCCGGCAGGCCGAACAGGATCATGGCGCCGTCGCCCATGAAGGATGCGACGATCCCGTGATGAGCGACCGCTTCCTCGTCGACGAGGGTGTGGAAGCCTCGAAGCACTTCCCGTGTTTCGTCGAGGGGGATGATTTCGGTCATGCCGGTGAACCCCGACAGGTCGATGAAGATCACCGCCGCCTGCTGGCGGATCGGCTGCATGAGGAACGTCGGGTCCTTCGTCAGTCGCTCGGTCAGGCTCGGAGGCTGGAATCTCCGCAGGGTCCTGCTCTGCGCGCTCAGGCGATCCGCCCGGCGGCGGTCGAGCCAGAGCTGCGCTGCCCCGAAGAATGCGACCGCCGGTCCGGCGGCCAGGAGAGGCAGGGATGCGCTGAGCCAGATTCCGCGCGTGAAGGCCGCGGCGGTGACGCCGATCCACCCGAGGGCGATGCCGGCGATCAGCGCAAAGCCCCAGACGCTGCGCTGCCACGAGAGCAGGAGAACGAACAGGACAGGAAGGATCACCGCCATGGCGGCATCGACCGAGCGCACGCTCCCGTCCCTCACGAGGCCGTCGCCTTCCGTCAGATGGGCGATCGCCGTGGCCAGAACCTCGACGCCCGGAAGCACTGGGTCGAAGGGGGTCGAAAAGGTGTCGCCGCCGCCCGTGACCGTCGCGCCGATCACGACGGTTCTGCCGCGAACGGCGTCCTCCGCGAGGGTGCCGTTCAGAACCTCGGAGGCGCTGACCGTGCGGATGGTTCCGCCCGGGCCGTAGAAGCGGAGCGGCAGGGCGTATCCCGCCTCGGTTCGGATCGATGCGCCGCCGAGGTCGATGCCGTCCGGACGCAGAACGGGATCCTGCTTCGCGGCCACGGAGGCGGCCCGCAGCGGGAAGGACGGAACGATCCGGTCGCCCGACCGGAGCAGGAGGGGGACGTGGCGCGGAACGCCTGAGGCGTCGATCGCGATGTTGACCACGCCAAGGGCCGCTGCGCCGGCCAGGGAGCCGAGCGGCAGGAGGACGTTGGCCGCCTCAGGGAGGCGGGCGTCCAGGCCGCGGTCGCCCGGATCGCGCGAAGCGTGCTCGCCCGGCTTGAAGACACCTGCGGCGGCCACAACGCTCGGCGCTTTTCGCAGCGCCTCGGCGAGCGCGAGATCGCCCTCCGGTGGGCCGGGGTCGATGAACAGAATGTCGAGCGCGATCACGTTGGGCTTCATAAGCGCCAGGGACGAAACCAGCCGCGCCATGGTGGCTCTCGGCAATGGATAGGACCCGGTCGTCTGGATCGTCCGGTCGTCGATGGCCACGATGGTGATCGCGTCCGGAGCGGGACGTGGCCCCTGGATCACGAACCGGAGATCGGCCAGCGGCGCTTCCACGCGGTCGAGGAGATCGGAGCCGCCTCGCCAATGCGGCAGGGCAAGGCAGGCCCCCCAGAGCCCGGCCAGTGCTGCGGCGATCAGGGTCGAGGCATGGCGCAGCCTCATGAGGAGATTATCGCCCGAACCGCGCCAGGAGCGCGGCCGCGCGCGCGGCGGGCCATCGCCTGACCACAAGAGGCGCCGTCCCGGCCTCCACGTCGACGCCTTCGCCGGGGCTGAGCGTGACGCTTCCGGGCCCGCCGCTCGTCCGCCGCACGGCGACGCGGCCGGCCACCACGAAAACCGAGGTCCTGCCTCCCGCGACATCGACGGCCCATTGCGTGCCGCGCACGGCCGCGATGGCTTGCGGCGTGCGCACCTGGAAACTCCGCCTGCCGGTTGTTGCCGGCGCGTCGACCAACACCGCGCGGCTTCTCAAATCGACCGCGTCCGGACGGGCGTCGCGGTTCTGGTCGACGAGACCGAATTCGGCTCCCGTCTCCGCCTCGATCGTGAGGCCGTCATGGCAGCGCAGAACCTGCCTCTGCGGCGCTGCCGTCGGCTGCATGACGCAGCCGATGCCCTGTGCGTCGGCGCGCCCGATCCCGGCAAGACACAGGACGAGACCGGGCAGGAGGAGCCGCGTGACGGCCGCACGCGGTGCGGAGGGTCCGATCTGACACGATGCCATGCTTCAATTCCGGCGCCGGCGACAGGCAGGTTCTTGCGGGAGGACAAATTTCGCCGCTTATACTATGGAAGCCGAAGCCGGGCCAGGGATGTGCTGGATAGCACGTTCCGCTCCGGGCAATCCGTGCCGCCTCGAACCATCGATGCGATGGCGCGATGTCTTCACAGCCTGCGTGCGACGAAGAAGAGGCGCGGGAATCGCAGCAGGACCTTTCCATCGCGCTGCACCGGATAGGCCTGCGCGATCTCGGCCTCGTAGCGGCGCAGAAATTCCGGACGGTCCTCATCGGAGAGGACATCCAGATAGGGCTTCAATCCGGTGCTCTTGAACCACGCGACGATGGCCTCGGGGCCGTCGAGCGGATGAACATAGGTCGTCTGCCAGAGATCGACCGTGCATCCGGCCTGCCGCAGCCAGCCGTAATACTCGGCGAAGGATCCGATCGCCTCCCGGGCATCGGCAGCCGGCGCGAGCCGATCGGTCCACGGTCCTTCCTGCGCGACCCTGGTCATGAGCCGATGGGAGGGCTCGTCCAGGTTGTCGGGCATCTGAACGGCCAGGCATCCGCCCTCCTTCAGGAACGAGATCAGGCGGGCGAGGAGCCGGGCGTGATCGGGAAGCCATTGGAGGACGGCATTGGCGAAGATCAGGTCGAAGCGCTCGTCCGGTTGCCAGCTTGCGATATCGCGCTCCTCGAACTGCAGATCCGGCAAGCGCTGGCGCGCCTTGGCGAGCATGTCCGGTGAATTGTCGAGACCGAGGATCCGCGCTCCCGGATAGCGCCTGGCGATCAGCTCCGTGCTGTTTCCCGGGCCGCAGCCGATATCGACGCAGTGCGTCGCGGCCTCCAGCGGAACACGCCCGAGGAGATCGACGGAGGGGCGGGTGCGCTCGTCCTCGAATTTCAGGTACTGCCCAGCGTTCCAGTCTGCCAATGGCGGATCCTCCTCATCGCTTCGCGCGAAGTCGCAGCGGATGAGGTCGCTATCTACAGCAGAAGCTCAATCAGGAGGAGCGAAAACCTGCTGGGGACGGTCGACGCCCCGCAGGCGATGGCGGCCGAGATCGACGAGCGGCTGACCGAGCTCCCGGGCGAAGACCCGGGACATGACTACCGGTCGATCGAGCTGTTTGGCCAGATCGAGGAGCCGGCTGGCGCGGTTCACGGCCGGGCCGATGACCGTGAAGTCGAGCCGGTGAGACGCGCCCACGTTGCCATAGGCGACCTCGCCGACATGCAGGGCGAGGCTGTGCGTCAGCGGCGCTCGGCCCGCGGACCTGCGGACGCCGTTCTCGGTCTCCGTCCTCGAACAGAACTCCCGGGCGGCCGCGAGGGCGCTCCGGCATGCGGACGCGCTGGTCTGCTCCGGTGACGTCGGGAAGATGGCCAGGACGGAATCGCCGATGAATTTGAGCACTTCGCCGCCATGGGATTCGACCACCTCGCCGATGATCCCGAACCACGCGTTCAGGTCGGCGAGCACGTCCGGAATCGGCGAGTGCTCCGACAGGGACGTGAAGCCGCGCAGATCCGTGAACCAGATCGCGGCTTCGATGAGCTCCACCGCGCCGCGATCGACCCGGCCCTCGATGATGCGCTGTCCGGTGCGAGGTCCGACATAGGTGTCGAGCAGGTCGATGGCGATCCGCCGCAGCACATGGCGCTCCAGGTAGGGGCTCAGCAGCTTCGCGGCGTATCCCAGCCGGTCGATCTCGGACGGATCGAAGCCCCGGGGATCGCGCGTGGCGAAGGAGATCGCCGCGGTACGGGTCTGATCCAGGAACGGAAGCGGGTACATCACGTAATCCGTCGCGCCCGACGCTCTCAGCTCCTCGAGCAGCGGCATCCCAGGGCAGGGTGCATCGAGCCTGCGGCGGAAAGGTGCGCTCGTTTCATCCACGATGCGGGTCGGACTGTTGAGATAGGACGGCGATGTCGCTGCGGTGGCCCTGTCGGATTCCCGCACGGAGACGCTCTCGTCCATCCAGACATGCTGCCAGCCGCTGACTTCCGGATGCAGGACCTCCAACCCGAGGGATGCGCGCCAGATCGGCTCGCCCGCCCGGACGAGCTCGCGGCAGAAGCCGGCGAACAAGTCCCTCACAGTCTCGTGCGGTGCCCGTTCGATCAGCCAGCGCGAGATCCCGTCGATGCGCTCCGGAGCGTTCATGTCTGACTCGCCATGATGCCCCATCTGACCATTCCGGCGACGGTCTGGCAAACCGGCAGGAGCGGGGCCTTGCCCTCGGAAGCGACGATTCTCCTTTTACGGATGCGGCGGAGCCGGTAGAACACACGCCCCGCCCGGATATTCTGCGCCATGGCCGTGTCATCGGGGCGAGCAAAGAGGAACCTCCCGTGACAGATCATCTTCCCGCCGTCCTCGATCGGATCAATGCCGACCTGGACAAGAGCCTCGAGCGTCTCTTCGCGTTCATCCGCATCCCCAGCATCTCGACGGATCCGGCCTACAAGGCGGAGTGCCGTCGGGCGGCGGAATGGCTCGCGGCCGAACTGCGTGACCTGGGCTTCGATGCCTCGGCGCGCATGACCCAGGGCCATCCCATGGTTGTCGGCCATCAGGTCCAGGCGGCGAGGGGGCCGCATGTGCTGTTCTACGGCCATTACGACGTGCAGCCCGTCGATCCCATCGAGCTGTGGACCACGCCTCCCTTCGAGCCGACCCTCGTGGCGGCCCCCAACGGCGACACCTGGATCGTCGCGCGGGGAGCCTCCGACGACAAGGGCGCCCTGATGACGTTCATCGAGGCCTGCCGGGCCTGGAAGGCGGTTTCCGGCACGTTGCCGGTCCGGGTCTCGATCCTGCTGGAGGGGGAAGAGGAATCCGGCAGCCCGAGCCTCAAGCCGTTCCTCGAAGCCCATCGGGAGGAACTGTCGGCGGACGTCGCCCTCGTCTGCGACACCGACATGTGGGACAACGACACGCCGGCCGTCACCACCATGCTGCGCGGCCTGGTCGGCGAGGAGGTGGAGATCACCTGCGCCAGCCGGGACCTCCATTCCGGCATGTTCGGCTCGGCCGCGCGCAACCCGATCCATGTGCTGGCCGAGATCCTCGCCACGCTGCGGGACGGCGAGGGCCGGATCACCCTGCCGGGGTTCTACGACGGGGTGCAGGAACTCCCTGCCGCCGTGAAGGAGCAGTGGAGCCGTCTCCCCTTCGACGAGGCCGGGTTCCTCGGACAGGTGGGACTGAGCGTTCCGGCGGGCGAGCAGGGGCGCAGCATCCTGGAGCAGATCTGGGCCCGGCCGACCTGCGAGGTCAACGGGATCGTCGGCGGCTACACGGGCGAGGGCTTCAAGACGGTCATTCCGTCGACGGCTTCGGCCAAGGTGTCCTTCCGGCTCGTGACGGGTCAGGACCCCGCCCAGGTTCGCGAGGCCTTCCGTGCGCACGTGCGCGCCCGGGTTCCGACGGATTGCTCCGTGACGTTCAAGGAGCACGGCGGCAGCCCGGCTCTCAGCCTGCCGCTCGACGGGCCCTGGCTCAAGCCGACCCTGGATGCGCTCACGGAGGAATGGGGCCGCGAGGCGGCTCTGGCCGGCACCGGCGGGTCCATCCCGATCGTCGGCGACTTCAAGCGGATGCTCAACATGGATGCGCTCATGGTGGGCTTCGCACGATTCGACAACCGCGTGCACTCGCCGAACGAGAAGTACGATCTGTCGAGCTTCCATCACGGCATCCGCTCATGGGCTCGGATTCTGGCCGCATTCGCACGTTAGTCATGCGTGACTGGCTTGCCGCCTTCGGATCGGAGCCGCGAGGTTTCCGGTCCCGATCCGGGGCGACAGGCGGATTGTTCGGGCGTATACTCAAAGCATAGGTTACGGTTTCGCGTGACCCACCGGATGCCGCACGCACGGCCGTGATCTCAACTGCCAAGGTTTCAGCCCTGGAGGAGCGATTATGGCCAACTTTCACATTGTCGCCGGAGCAAGCGAGGTTCCGGCACATCCGGTCGTCAGAAGGATCACGCCTGCCGATCTGAAGGAAGCCCTGGCGAAGGGGTTCGACGACTTCTGGGCCATGCCGTCACACCTGGTGTTTCTCGGGCTGATCTATCCTGTCGTCGGCGTCTGCCTCGCCGCTCTCACCTTCAGCAACAATGCGCTGCCGCTCCTCTATCCCCTGGCCTCCGGCTTCGCGCTGATCGGCCCTATTGCCGGCATCGGCCTCTACGAGATCAGCCGCAGGCGGGAACTCGGCCTGTCGACCTCCTGGCAGGATGCGTTCAACGTCCTGAAGTCACCCTCGATCCCGTCGATCATCGCGCTCGGCGTCCTGCTGCTGGCGATCTTCCTGACGTGGCTGACGACGGCGCGCCTCCTCTATCAATCGATCTTCGGCTACGAGGTGCCGGCATCCTTCGGGCAGCTCATCAGCCAGGTGCTCACGACATCCGAGGGCATGCGCCTGATCGTCCTGGGCAACATCGTCGGGTTCGTCTTCGCCGTGGCCGTGCTCAGCATCAGTGTGATCTCGTTTCCGCTCCTCCTCGACCGGGACGTCGGCGCTGCCGTCGCCGTCTACACGTCGGTCAAAGCGGTGGTGATGAACCCGCTCACCATGGCCTTGTGGGGCCTCATCGTGGCGGCCGCGCTCCTCATCGGGTCGATCCCGCTCTTCGTCGGACTCGCCATCGTGATGCCCGTGCTGGGACACGCCACGTGGCACCTCTACCGCCGGGTCGTGGAGCCGCCGCATCCTGACGATGCTCACCCGGTGAGGTGAGGAACTTCTCGGGAGAGTCCCGAAGGCGGCCCTCGGCGGGCCGCCTTCGCCGTTCAGGGCCCTGGTCCGAAGAATGCGATCCTGGACAGGAGCGTGTAGTCGGATTCGAGCACCATGATGGCCACGAATACCAGGACGGCGCTGATCGGCACCAGGATGGCGTAGACGAGGGACAGGCGCTCCCATGCCATGTGCATGAAGACGGCGACGATCAGGCCCGCCTTCAGCAGCATGAACAGGATGATGAGGGAATACCTGAGCAGCCCCTGGAGCTGGAAATAGTCCACGAAATAGGAGCAGGCGCTCAGGATGAACAGCCAGGCCCAGACCACCAGGTAGAGCTTGATCGGATGCTGCTGGCCCTGCGCGTGGGTTGCTGAATGTGCCATGGTGCATTCTCACCAGAGATAGAAGAAGGCGAAGATGAAGACCCAGACCAGATCGACGAAGTGCCAGTAGAGTCCCATGATCTCGACGGATTCGTAGCGCCCCTTCCGGCTGGTGAAGAAGCCCCGCCGCTCATGATCGTAATCGCCGCGCCAGACCTTCCGGGCGATGACGAGCAGGAACAGCACGCCGATGCTCACATGGGTCCCGTGGAACCCGGTGATCATGAAGAACGACGAGCCGAACTGCGCCGCGCCCCAAGGGTTGCCCCAGGGGCGGACGCCTTCGTGGATCAGCTTGGTCCATTCGAACGCCTGCATGCCCACGAAGGTCGCGCCGAGCAGAGCCGTGACCAGCATCAGGACCGCCGTCTTTCTGCGATCGCGCCGGTAGCCGAAGTTCACGGCCATCGCCATGGTTCCGCTGCTGCTGATCAGCACGAAGGTCATGATGGCGATCAGGATCAGGGGAAGGGACCTGCCTGCGATGGTCAGGGCGAACACTTCGCTCGGATTGGGCCAGGGCACGGTCGTCGACATCCGGGCCGTCATGTAGGAGATCAGGAAGCAGCTGAAGACGAAGGTGTCGCTGAGCAGGAAGATCCACATCATGGCCTTGCCCCAGGACACGTTCCGGAAGGCCTGCCGGTCGGAGGAAAAGTCGGTCGCGATGCTGCGCAACCCCGTCGCCTCCGCGTGGGTCGTCCTCAACTCCGTCAGAACCTGTTCCGCCATGTGCAGAACCCCTCTCAGGTCAGCAATTGCCGACAGATGTCCACAAAGTCTCCCGCCCAGCCGGTCAGCACGCTCAGGAAGACGAGCCAGGCGAGGAACAGAAAGTGCCAGTAGGTGGCGCAGAGCTCCACGGAGAGCCGAAGGGAGCGGGTGGCGGTCTCGCGCCATGATCTCTCGATGGTCCTTCCCAGAGCGACCAGTCCGCCGAGCAGATGAAGACCGTGGACGCCGGTCAGGACATAGAAGAAGGCGTTGGCCGGATTGGCGGCCAGAAGGTAGCCTTCGCCGGTCAGCTGCCGCCAGGCCAGGAGCTGGCCCGAGAGAAACGCCAGGGCGGAAATGCCCGCGGCGAGCAGACCGGCCCTGAGCCCGGGCAGGTCGTCCCGCCCGGCAGCCGTCCCGGCCCCATGCAGCGCAAGGCTGCTCAGGGCGAGCATCGCCGTGTTGAGCCACAGAATTCCTGGGATCGGCACGTCGCGCCAGTCCGGCAGCTGCATGCGCATCGCATAGGCGCTGATGAACAATGCGAACAGGGAGCCGACGACCGCCAGGAAGATTCCGAGCCCGATCTTGGACGGCGGGATCGGATCCGCTTCCGGCAAGGCGCCGGTCGCTCCGTGTTCCAGCCAGGGCTTCGAAGCCAGGCCCTGGCGGGCGAGCCACCAGGCGGCAACGACGGCGAGCAGGCCCAGGAACAGCAGGATGCTAGCCATGGAGCGATCCCGGCGCTGCCCGGGTGATCCCGGGCTGGTTCTGCGGCAGGAAGTCCTGATCGGCACCAGGGACGCTGTAATCGTAGGCCCAGCGATACACGACGGGCAGGTCCTTGCCCCAATTGCCGTGGGGCGGCGGGGTCTCGGGAGTCTGCCATTCCAGGGTGGTGGCCCGCCAGGGGTTGCCGCCGGACGGCCGTCCGTGGCGCAGGCTCCAGAACAGGTTGAACACGAAGACCAGCTGGGTCGCGCCGACGATCAGGGCCACGATGGTGATGAAGGCGTTGAGGGTATGGGCCGATGGCGGGACGAAGGCCATCTCGCCCAGCTCGTAATACCGGCGCGGGATTCCCATCAGGCCGAGATAGTGCATGGGAAAGAAGATCGCGTAGGCTCCCAGGAACGTGACCCAGAAGTGGATCTTGCCGAGCGTGTCGTCGAGCATGCGCCCGGTCACCTTCGGGTACCAGTGATAGATCGCTCCGAAGATCACCAGGATGGGGGCAACGCCCATGACCATGTGGAAATGCGCGACCACGAACATCGTGTCCGACAGGGGGACGTCCACCACCACGTTGCCGAGAAACAGGCCCGTAAGGCCTCCGTTCACGAAGGTGACGATGAACGCGAGGGCGAACAGCATCGGGACGGTCAGGTGGATGTTGCCCCGCCAGAGCGTGAGGATCCAGTTGTAGACCTTGATCGCCGTGGGCACCGCGATGATCAGGGTCGTGGTGGCGAAGAAGAAGCCGAAATAGGGGTTCATGCCGCTCACGTACATGTGGTGGGCCCAGACCACGAAGCTCAACGCCCCGATGGCGAGCAGCGCCCAGACCATCATGCGGTAGCCGAAGATGTTGCGCCGCGCATGGGTGCTGATCAGGTCCGACACGATGCCGAAGGCCGGCAGGGCGACGATGTAGACTTCGGGATGGCCGAAGAACCAGAACAGGTGCTGGAAGAGCAGGGGGGAGCCGCCGTTGCGTTCCAGGGGCTGACCCATCTCGACGATGGCCGGCATGAAGAAGCTGGTCCCGAAGATCCTGTCGAAGAGCATCATCACGGCGCCGACGAAAAGGGCCGGGAAGGCGAGAAGAGCCATGAAGCTCGCGGTGAAGATCCCCCACACCGTGAGAGGCATGCGCATCAGGGTCATGCCGCGCGCCCGCGCCTGCAGAACCGTCACCACGTAGTTCAGACCGCCCATGGTGAATCCGATGATGAAGATCATCAGGGAGACGAGCATCATGATGATGCCCCATTCCTGGCCGCCCGGCGTGCCGGAGAGGATGGCCTGCGGAGGATAGAGCGTCCAGCCCGCGCCGGTCGGGCCGCCGGGCGCGAAGAAGCTCCCCACCAGGACCAGGACGGCGAGCAGATAGACCCAGAAGCTCAGCATGTTGACATAGGGAAAGACCATGTCGCGCGCGCCGACCATCAGGGGGATGAGGTAGTTGCCGAAGCCGCCCAGGAACAGGGCCGTGAGCACATAGACCACCATCATCATGCCGTGCATGGTGATGAACTGGTAATAGGCGTTGGCATCGATGAAGGAGAACACGCCCGGGAAGCCGAGCTGCAACCGCATCAGCCACGACAGCACGAGCGCGATCAGCCCGACCGAGAGCGCGACGAACGAATACTGGATGGCGATGACCTTCGCATCCTGGCTGAAGACGTATTTCGTCACCCAGCTATGGGGATGATAGAGTTCGACATCTTCGACATCCGCCGGGACGCCGACTCCGGCAGGACCAAGTGGCACGTCGACCATCGGGAGGCTCTCCTCGATCAGTACCGTTCCTTCTCCCCGTGACGAGGCGCGGCCGCCTCGTCAGTTGGCCGCGGGAACGAGGCGCGCGAAGTTTCGCGACGCCTGATCCTGCAACCATGCCTGATAATCGCTTGCTTCCTGAACGATCACCTTTCCGCGCATCTGCGGGTGTCCGACGCCGCAGAGTTCCGCGCAGAGGATCTCGTATTCCCCGGTTCGCGTCGGCGTGAACCAGATGTAGGAAATCTGGCCCGGCACCATATCCATCTTCGCGCGGAACTCCGGCACATAGAAGTCGTGAAGGACGTCCGCGGAGCGCAGAAGCGCCTTCACCGGCTTGCCCACCGGCAGATGCAGCTCGCCGCCTTCGATGACGACGTCGTCGTGCGATTTGGGATCGTCCTTGTTCAGCCCCAGCGGGTTGTCCGGGCTGATGAGGCGCGTGTCCGAGGTGCCGAGGCGGCCATCCGCACCCGGCAGGCGGAAGCTCCACTGCCATTGCTGGCCGAAGACCTCGATGTCGGTCGCGTCGTCCGGAACGGTGATGAACTGCCTCCAGACGAACAGGCCCGGCGCCAGCATGGCGGCCACGCCGAGCCCGGTCACAATGGTCAGCCACCATTCGAGACGCTTGTTCTCGGGCTCGTAATGCGCCTGCCGGTCGCTCTGATGGCGAAACCGGTAGATGCAATAGGCCATGAACAGGACAACGGCGACGAAGACCGCTCCGGTGATCCAGAAGGTGATGATGATCGTGCTGTCGATGTAGCGCCAGTTCGAAGCGATCGGCGTCCACCACCAGGGGCTGACGAGGTGGAATACAACCGACCCGATGGCTACCAGAACCAGTATGAGCGCTACGGCCATTCTTCACCCATCCTTGCCGTAAGAGGCCTCGGATCTGAAGCAGAAGGCAATAACTTCGCGACGCGATTACATGGATTTTGGTCGGAAAACTCCACAAGAGAATTCAACCGAAACAAAACCGTAAGCAAAGCCGGCTGTAGGCGAGCTGCTCTACATCTGAGCAACTTGATGTTAGCCAGCAGCTCCGTCAAAAAGTTACACCGGGTCATCCGCCGGGTCAATGAGCCTTGGCTATCGCTCCACAGTACAGGATAGAATTACGCGATTTTCCCGGTGGTCGACGAACAGTTCTCATTTTTGCCACATTCGGCGCAATCGCACGATGCGAAGGTGAACCGGCTTCCGGTCAGCCACGAATGTTGTCGGCCGACAGGCGAAGGACCATTCGAGCCCGAGCCATCTCGGATAACCCGCATCTTCTATTGAAAGTATATTTTCCTCGATGGCGCCTGTGACCTTTCCTCAACTATCATTCCAAAATCGGAACGTCAGGGTTTTGCCGTTGGGGAAACTGTGATTAGGTGCCTCCCGGTCAACTAGGCAGATCGGGACCGTACGCCGAACTGGGCGCGATGGGCTGGTGGACCGGGAAGAGATCCGAGTTGGCCAGGGAGATCGTGCCTCAATTGCGGTGGCTGAGTAACAAACGACGGATCGTAGTCCCCGTTCTCGTAGGCGTCCTGTCCAGCAGCCTGCCGATCGCGCCTGCCTTCGCTCTTGATCTCTTCGGATGGTTCCGCGGAACGAGCGACGCGCCGCCCCCGCCGAGCCCACAGGCCCTGCCTTACTCCCTCGATATCGTCGTGGGCGGCGACAACAGCGACCTGAAGCAGACGCTGAAGGACGCCTCGACCCTTCAGAGCCTGCAATCGGATCCCCCGCCCGATGCCGCTGCGCTGGTCAGCCGCGCCGAGGCCGATCTGCCCCGACTGATCGATGCGCTCTGGGGGGCCGGGTATTACAATGCCCGCGTTACGATCAACGTGGCCGGGGTTCCGCTGATGCTGCAGGCTTCCCGGACGGATGCGGCGACCCGGGCGGCTTCGGGCTATCTCGCGCGTGCGCTCGTGCCGGTCCATATCGTGGCCGATCCGGGGCCGCAATTCGCCCTGAGGGAAGTCGCTGTCGTGGACGCAAGGACGGGACGTCCCTTCCCGCCGAGCGAGCTTCCGCCCAGGGTCGTGCAGATCAAGCCGGGAGACCCGGCGCGCTCCGCCGACATCGTTGCCGCCGAAGCACGGATCGTCGATCATTTCCGCGCCCAGTCGCGTCCCTTCGCCAAGATCCAGCGGCAGGATCCCGTGGTGATCCATCCGGCCGCGGCCATGGATGTGACCCTCGCGGTCGAGCCCGGTCCCCGCGCCGGGATCGGGGAAATTTCGATCAGCGGAGCGGAGAATGTCGATCCCGCGGTGGTTCGCTCCTTTATCTACACGGAGCCCGGTGATCCGTACTCGCCCGCGGAACTCGCATCCATGCGCAAGTCGATCTCCCAGATCGAGGCCCTGTCGTCGGTGCGCATCCGCGAGGGCACGACCCTCGACGCCTATGGCAACCTGCCTCTCTTCGTGGAACTGACCGAGCGCCCGCTGCGGGTCATCGGGGCATCGGTTCAGTATTCGACCACGGACGGACCTGCGGTCCGGGCCTATTGGGCGCATCGCAACCTGTTCGGCGGCGCCGAGCGGTTGCGGCTGGAGGGCAGCATCTTCTATCTCACCGAGGACGGGGGCGATCCGAACCGGAACCAGGATTTCACCTGGGACAACCTCGGGGGACGGTTCCGCGCGAGCTTCCTCAAGCCCGCCCTCTGGGGGACACGCAACGACTGGCTGGTCGACGGCCTCGTCGAGCGGGACAGGACGGAGGGCTATACGAGCCGCCTCGTGAATGCGAGCACCGGCATCCGCCACCGCTTCAGCGACACCTTCTCGATCCAGGGCGGAATCGAATACGAGAAGGGGCAGGCCACCGACGTCCTCGGACAGATCGACTACACCCTGGTCGGCTTTCCGTTGTCCGTCAGCTACGATTCGACCGACAACCTCCTCAATCCCACCCGGGGCATGCGGGTGCTCGCCTCGGTCGCGCCGTACCCGGAATTCCTCGGCTCCACGGTGCCGATCACCATCGCGAAGGGAACGGCCTCGGCGTATTTCTCTCTCGACGAAGAGGCCCGCTACATCCTCGCCGGCCGGATCGGCCTGGGCTCGATCGTCGGCGCGGATCTCGACGAGATCCCGGCCAACCGGCGCTTCTACGCCGGCGGCGGCGGTTCGGTGCGTGGCTACCGCTACCGCACTCTCGGTCCGACCTATCTCGGGGAGCCGATCGGCGGCCGCAGCCTCCTCGAGGCCTCGCTCGAGGCCCGCATCAAGATCACCGATACCATCGGCATCGTTCCTTTCGTGGATGCCGGCACGGCCTTCGAGTCGAGCTTCCCGGACTTCGACGAGACCATCCGTGTCGCGGCGGGCCTGGGCCTGCGCTACTATACGGCCATCGGCCCCATCCGCCTGGATGTCGCGATCCCGGTCAATCCGGGGCCTGGCGATCCGTCCTATGCCATCTATGTCGGAATCGGGCAGGCCTTCTGATGATCAAGCCAATCCGCTCCCTCGCTCTCCTGTCGATCGTCGCCGCGCTCACCTTCGTGGCCTTCTGGCTGATCGGAGGACGCCCCAGCCAGGCTCAGAGCGACCAGGGCGTTCTGGCCAACCTGATTTCACGTCTTCTGTCGACGCCGACCACACGGGTCACCATCGGCAGCATCGAGGGCGCGCTCTCGTCGAACGCGGTCATCCGCGACGTGCGCATTGCCGATCGGGATGGCGTGTGGCTGAACCTCGATCGTGCCCGCCTCGTCTGGAGCCGCACGGCCCTCCTGACCGGGCGCCTCCAGGTCGACGAGCTGAGCATCGACCGTCTTCAGATCGCGCGCAGACCGCTGCCGGCCGAGGAGGATGCTCCCGTTTCCGACGAGCCGATCCTGCCCGACTTGCCCGTGCGGGTGATCGTGGATCGTTTCGCTCTCCAGGAACTCAGCCTCGGCCAGCCGGTGCTCGGCACGCAGGCGAGGCTCTCGGCGGCGGGCTCCGCCCAGCTCGGAAACCCTTCCGAGGGACTCGACCTGACCTTCGAGGCGCAGCGCCTCGATGCGCCCGGTCGCCTGTCGATCGATCTCACCTACGTGCCGCAGACGAATCGACTGGCTCTGAATCTCATGCATCAGGAACCGGCCGGCGGTATCGCCGCCCGGCTGATGGATCTGCCGGGACTGCCACCCGTCGATCTGAAGCTCGCCGGGCAGGGGCCCTTGAGCGACTTCGCCGCCCGGCTCGATTTCTCCGCCGGGCCGACGATCGGTGCCGCCGGGACCGCGACCGTCAGACGGACAAACGCGGCTTACGACGCGAACCTGGATCTCGCGGCCCGCATCGAGGGCTTGCTGCCGGCACCGGCCGCTCCGGTCTTCAGCGGCACCACCCAGGTGGTCGGCAACGTCACGGTCGGTGACGACGGCAGCGTGCGGTTCCAGCCGGTCCGCATCACGTCGAATGTCGCCCGGTTCGACATGACCGGAACGGTCAGCTCCGGTCAGGTTCTCGATCTGACCCTCAACGCCCGTGCCCTGCCGACCGACGGCACGAAGACCCGCGCCGGAGAGGCGGAAATCGCCCGGCTCAACTTCGACGGCACGGTGCAGGGGCCGTTGACGGCTCCCCGCATCAACGGCTCGCTCGACGCCGCCGAGATCCGCCTGCCGGAAGGCGCGCTCGACACGCTGACCGCCCGTATCGCGATGAACCCGGTGGAAGGCGTCTCGCCGCCCGACCGGTTCTCCTTCGCCATCGACGCCAACGCGGCGGGGATCCGGCCGGTCGACCGGGCGCTCGCCCGCGCGGTGGGGCCGACGCTTTCGGTCACCTCGCGCGGTTCCTTCGGTCTGGACGGGGTTGCCGATGTGGAGACGGCGCGCATCGAGACATCCACGGCCCAGGCCGGATTCTCCGGACGGGTCGGGAGCACGGTTCTCGACGGCAAGGTCGATGCCCGAATTCCGGCCCTGTCTTCCTTCTCGGGCCTCGCGGGCCGGCCCCTCCAGGGATCGGCCACGCTGACCGCGCAGTTGTCCGGCAACCCGCGCCGCTACGACATGGCAGCCGTCGTCGATGCGCGTTTACGGGAGCTTTCGACTGGCGTTCCGTCGGTCGACGGTCTTCTCGGGCGGACAGTCACGGCTGCCGGCACGGTGCGGCGCATCCCCAACGGCTTCGGCTTCGAGAACCTCCGGCTCGACGGGGCGCATCTCGACGCCAGGATCGATGGGCGCGCCACCCAGTCGGCGGCCGACCTGGGTTTGGACGTGACCATCGACGAGCTCAAGCAGGTGGATCCGCGGATCACCGCCGGCCGGGCCAACGTCATGGCTCGTCTCGCAGGCTCCCTTGAGCGGCCAGACGTGAAAGGGGTCGCGACCTTCACTGACATACGGGCCCTCAACCGGTCCGTGCCGAGCCTCGCCGTCAGCCTCGACGCCAAGGATGTGACGGGCGCCCTGGACGCGGCGCTCACGCTGGATGGACAGGTGGACGGAAAGCCCGCGACGGGCTCCCTGCATCTCACAAGGCCACAGGCCGGCGGATGGCTTCTCGACCGGCTCGACATCGACATCGGCTCCGTGGCGCTGAACGGAAATCTCACCCTGAGTGCCGGCAATCTGGCGCAGGGCGAAATCAGGCTGTCCGGAAGCAACTTCGACGATCTCTCGCCGCTCGTGCTGACCAAGCTCGATGGCGCCCTCGATGCCGTGGTCTCGCTCAACGTCGGCAACGGCGGTCAGAACGCTCAAGTGACCGCGCGGGGCGCGCGCTTCGCCGTGGCGGACGTATCGGTGCGGGACTTCGATGCCAGGCTCACCCTCCAGGATCTCTATCGCCGTCCGGTGATCGACGGGACGGTGTCCGCCGAGGCTCTGACGGCGGGCGGACAGACCTACCGGACCGTGCGCTTCGTGGCGAACGGCACGCCGCAGGCCTCGCAGTTCACGGCATCGGCCGTGGGCCAAGGGTTCGATCTCGACACGCAGGGCCGTCTCGTCCCCGGCGACGCGACACGGATCGAGCTGGCGAGCTTCAGCGCCCGTCGCGGCGGCCGGCGCCTGGCCCTGGCGCAGCCGGCCGCCATCACGCTTCAGAACGGCGCCGTCACCCTGTCCAACCTGGTGATCGCGGCGGATCAGGGCCGGGTCACCGTGAACGGCACGGTGGCGGACAGGCTGGATCTGACGGTCGACGTCCGCAGCCTGCCGCTTCAGGTCGCCGATATCGTGGTGCCCAATCTCGGCCTCGCCGGCACGGTCAACGGCAATGCGTCCATTGGCGGGACGGTGGCAAGTCCGACCGGAACCTACCGGGTCAATGTGTCAGGTCTCGCCACGGCCGAGACCCGCCGGGCCGGCCTGCCGGCGCTCACCATCGACGCACAGGGGCGGCTCGCCGACCAGCGCGCCGGTCTCGACGCGAGGATCGCCATCGGCCGAGGCGGAACCCTGCAGGTCTCGGGCAGCGTGCCCCTGAGCCCGTCCGAGGAGCTTGCGCTGAGGGTGTCGGGACGCACCGATCTCGCCATCGCGAACTCCTTCCTGTCCGCATCCGGTCAGCGGCTGACGGGAGCTGCCAATCTCGACCTGTCGATTGCCGGCGCGCTCTCGAACCCGCGGATCGAGGGCAGCGTCACGCTGGCCAACGGCAGCTTCGTCGACGCCCTCCAGGGCATCCAGCTCAACGGCATCGCCGGGCGCTTCGTCGCTCGCGGGAAGGTGCTCTCCATCGAGAACCTCACGGCCCAGACGCCGGCCGGCGGATCCCTGGCGGCCCGCGGCCAGGTGACCATGGATCCCGCCGCGGGGCTGCCGGGCGACATCCGCATCACCGGCAACCAGGCCCAGCTCGTCTCCAACGAGACCGTAGAGGCGAGCGCCGACCTGGACCTGACGCTTTCGGGGCCGCTCCTGAGCCGGCCGCGGGCCGCGGGACGGATCAACATCATCTCCATGAACGTCTCCGTGCCCGATCGGCTGCCCACCACCCTGCGACCGCTGCCCGGCACCCGGCACGTGCGCCCGACCCCGACCGCCGCGGCCCGGCTGGCCCTCGCCAAGCGGCGGCAATCGGCGTCCGCGCGCGGCACGCCGTTCCGGGCGGAGCTCGACCTGACGCTGACGGCGCAGAACCGCATCTTCGTGCGCGGACGCGGCATCAATGCCGAACTCGGCGGCGACCTGCGGCTCCAGGGCACGACCCAGGATCCCATCGCCATCGGGGCCTTCGAGCTCCGGCGCGGCCGCTTCGACCTTCTGGGCCAGCGGCTCGATTTCACCCGCGGGCGGCTGGACTTCACCGGCGATCTCACGCCGTCGCTCGATTTCCTGGCCGAGACGCAGGCCGGCGACGTCACCGCGCGCATCGGCGTCACGGGACCGGCCTCGAGCCCCCAATTCACCTTCAGCTCCGAGCCCGATCTGCCGCAGGACGAGGTGCTCTCGCGCATCCTGTTCCAGCGGCCCTCGGGCGGGCTCTCGGCCGGACAGGCCCTGCAGCTCGCACAGGCGGTCGCGCAGCTCTCCGGCGGGTCCGGCAACGACGCGTTCGAGCAGCTGCGCCGGTCGCTCGGGGTCGACAGCCTCGACATCACGGTCGGGGCGGGCGGTGGCCCGGGCGTGGGCGTCTCGCGCTACATCAGCGACAACGTGCGGGTCGGCGTCAGAGCGGGCGCGCAGCCGAACGAGAGCGGCGTGACGGTCGACATCGACCTGACGCGGCGCCTGAAGGCCCAGGGCGAGGTCAACGCCGAAGGCGGCAGCTCCGTCGGGCTGGGCTTCGAGATGGAATATTGAGCCCGTGAGGGAGAGGCGCCGCCGGCGCCTCCCGTTCGCGAGGATCAGTCGACCTTGGCGCCCGAGGTTTTCACCACCTTGGCCCATTTCTCGTGCTCGGACCTCACATAGGCCATGAGCTCGTCCGGGCTCATCGGCCGGATCTCGCCGCCGAGATCGGCGAAGCGCTTCTGCAGCTCCGGCGTCTCCAGGGCCTTGCGGACCTCCTGGTTCAGCTTCGATGTGATCTCGGGCGGCGTGCCCTTCGGGGCGAACAGGGCGAACCAGCTCGAGGCCTCGAAGCCCGGCAGCCCCGCCTCGGCGAGGGTCGGCTTGTCCGGTATGGCGGGCGACCGCTTGGACGAGGTGACCGCCAGCGCCCGCAGGTTGCCGCCGCGGACTTGCTCGATGGAGGAGGGCAGGTTGTCGAACATCACGTCCACCTGGCCGCCGATCAGGTCGTTCACCGCCGGGCCGCTGCCGCGATAGGGAACGTGGGGCATCTCGACCCCGGTCATCTGCTTGAAGAGCTCGCCCGACAGGTGGATGGAGGTGCCGTTGCCCGAGGACGCCATGGTCAGCTTGCGTGGCGCCGCCTTGGCCTCGGCGATGAATTCCTGGACATTCGTCGCCTTCACGGTCTTGGGGCTGACCACCATCAGGTTCGGCACGCCCGCCACATAGGCGACCGGGGCGAAATCCGTGAGGGCGTCATAGGGCATCTTGGCGTAGAGGCTCGGATTGATGGCGTGGGTGCCGACGGTTCCCATCACCAGCGTGTAGCCGTCGGGATCGGCCTTGGCGACCGCATCGGTCCCGATATTGCCGCCCGCGCCGCCCCGGTTCTCGATGACGAATTGCTGCCCGAGGGACTGGGACAGCTTTTCACCGACGATCCGGGCGAAGATGTCCGTGGTGCCGCCTGGCGTGAACGGCACGATCAGGCGCACGGGCCGGGACGGATAGGCGGCCGGCTGGGCGGGCGCGGATCCGGCGGCCAGACAGGCGGAGGCACTCAGGGCAAGGCCGAGCAGAACCCGGCGCGTGGGGCTGGAGGGGAATGGCATTGCGGCTCCCTGGAGATCGAATGTCGTTGGCCGCATGGACATGCCGGTGCGGCACCCGCCATGAGAGCGCAAGGTCCCGGGAGAGGCAACGGCTTTCGCGCCTCCGTGGCGCCGGCGAGGAGGCTCAGGCGCTGAAGAGCTCCGGGTTCTCGGCTTCGACCCGGGGCAGGGCGCGCAGGATCTCGGTGAGATGCCGGCGCATGGCCTCGGCGGCGGCATCCTCGTCGCGGCCGTCGATGGCCGTCACGATGGCGCGGTGCTGGTCGATCAGGGGCAGCATGGCCTCCGGGCTCGGCAGCGTCAGCTGGCACACCCGGTCCATATGGGCCTTGATGTCCTGAACGGCCTCCCAGGCCAGCGGGCAGCCGGCGCCCTCGGCCAGGGCGATGTGGAACAGCTCGTCGTAACGCTGGAAGGCGTCGTGGTCGTTCCGCCGGGCCGCCTGCTCCTGCATCTCGAGAAGGTTCTCGATCCGCTCCCGGCTCTGCGGGTCGAAGGACGAGCAGGCGCGGCGCACGACGGCCGTCTCGATCGCCTCCCGGACGAACCGGGCCTCCATCATCTTGCGCACCGAAATCTTGACGACCGTGGTGCCGCGCTGCGGCTGGATCTCCACCAGCCGGGTGCGCGCCAGGCCGATCAGCGCCTCCCGCACCGGCTGGCGCGACACCCCATGGCGCTCCGCGATGTCCTGCTCGGAAAGACGGCTTCCGGGGGGCAGCTCCAGGGCGATGATCAGGCGGCGCAACTCGCTCTCGATGCGCTGGGCCGCTGAGCCCTGGCCGACGGGAAAAGTCGTGTTCACGGCACTCTCATTCTTTTGGCGGGTTGCGTAACATATAAGTGCATACTACCATACAATCGTCGACCAGGTAAGCCGCGGCAAGCGGCGTCTGGTCTCGTCCCGATGGGTCGCATGGGCCCGGGGCGGAGGACAAGCCGTCCGAATGCTCGGTCCGAAACCATAAAGCATCTGAGGAAGCCTAAGGAGAAGATGATGTTCACCAGAAGAACTCTCGCCGCAACCGCCCTCGGCGTGTGGGCGGCCCTCATGAGCGGCGCGGCCGGTGCCCAGACGACGCTTCGGTCGGCCGACATCCACCCGGACGGATACCCCACGGTCGAAGCCGTGAAGTATTTCGGCTCCCTGCTCGAGAAGAAGACCGGCGGCCGGTACAAGGTGCAGGTGTTCCACTCCGCGCAGCTGGGCCAGGAAAAGGACACGATCGAGCAGACCCGCTTCGGCGTGATCGATCTGAACCGGATCAACATGGGCCCGTTCAACAACCTCATCCCCGAGACGCTGGTGCCGTCGCTGCCCTTCATCTTCCGGTCGGTCGACCATATGCGCAAGACCATGGACGGCCCCGTCGGCGACCAGATCCTGAAAGCCTTCGAGCCCCATGGGCTGGTGGCGCTGGCCTTCTACGATTCGGGCGCCCGGTCCTTCTACAATTCCAAGCGCGCCATCAACACGCCCGCCGACCTCAAGGGCATGAAGGTGCGGGTGATTCAGTCGGACCTCTTCCTCGACATGGTGAACGCCCTCGGCGCCAACGCGACCCCGATGCCTCCGGGAGAGGTCTATTCGGCGCTCCAGACCGGCGTTGTGGACGGGGCCGAGAACAACTGGCCGAGCTACGATTCCTTCCGTCACTTCGAGGTGGCGAAATTCTACTCGCTCACCGAGCACTCCATGTCGCCGGAGGTGCTGGTGATGTCGAAGAAGAGCTTCGACAAGATGTCGCCCGAGGACCAGAAGGCGGTGCGCGAGACGGCCAAGGAATCCGTCGTGAAGATGCGCGAACTGTGGGAGGCCCGCGAGAAGGAGGCCGAGAAGAAGATCCGGGCCAGCGGCAGCCAGATCAACAACGTGGACAAGCAGCCCTTCATCGACGCCATGAAGCCCGTCTACGAGAAATACGCCAAGGACGCGAAGGTGAAGGAGCTCGTCTCCCGCATCCAGGCGATGAACTGACCCGGCCTGCACCTCTGTCGCCTCGGACCGGCTGGCGCATCGTGCGGACGAAAGCGGACCACGGGAGTGAAAAGTGGATCCGTTTTTCCGCCCAGAACGATGCGCCCGTCAGGAATGAGCATCGGTCTCATCCCAGAAGGGCAGCTCCGCTTCTGGGTCAGAGGCTCGAGCCGGTCCGTCTTCGCCTCCATGGAGACTTCACCCGATGCGCGCTGAACTTGCCGCGCTGTCCCGCATCCTCGCCGCCGTGAACCGGGCGGCGCTCTGGATTGCCGGGATCGGCCTCATCCTCATGACCGCCTTCGTCGCCTGGCAGGTGTTCGGCCGCTACGTGCTGAACGAATCGCCGAGCTGGACCGAGCCCGCCTCCCTGCTCCTCATGAGCTGGTTCATCCTTCTCGGCTCCGCCGTAGGCGTACGCGAGGGCAACCATCTCGGCTTCGAGATCGCGTTGCACTACGCCCCTCATGGCCTGCGCCCCATCATGCTCGCCGTCACCGAGGTGCTCGTGATGATCTTCGGCGGCGCCATGGCCTGGTACGGCACGCTGCTGGCGGTCGAGACCTGGTCGGCACTCATGCCGGGCCTGCCCATTCCGCAAGGGTTCGACTATGTGCCGCTTGCGGTCGGCGGCGTTCTGATCGCGCTCTTTTCCCTGGAAAAGCTCGTCCGTCTCCTGCTCGTCGGGGAAGAAGTTCCCCTGGTGCGCGTGGACGAAACCCATCTCGTCGCCGTGAAGGATTGAGTCAATGGAGATCTGGGTTCTCTTCGGCGTCTTCACGCTCCTGCTCATCGTCGGCACCCCGGTGGCGTTCTGCCTCGGCATCGCGTCGCTGGCCACCGTGCTCTACATGCAGCTCCCGCCTGTCGTGGTGTTCCAGCAGCTCAATTCCGGCATGAACGCCTTCGCCATGATGGCGATCCCGTTCTTCATCTATGCGGGCGATCTCATGATGCGCGGCGGCATCGCCGACCGCCTGATCCGTCTGGCGGCGGGCTTCGTAGGCCATCTGCGTGGCGGCCTCGGACAGGTGAACGTGGTGGCCTCGACCATGTTCGGCGGCATCTCGGGTTCGGCCATCGCGGATGCCTCCGCGATCGGCGGCATCATGATCCCGCAGATGGAGAAGCGCGGTTACGCGAAGGATTACAGCGTCAACGTGACAGTGAACGCCGCCATCATCGCGCTGCTCATCCCGCCGTCGCACAACATGATCATCTATTCGATCGCGGCCGGCGGCACGATCTCGGTGGCGGATCTGTTCACGGCCGGCGTGGTGCCGGGCTTCCTTCTGGCCGCCGCCCTGATGATCACCGCCTACGTGGTGGCCGTGCGCCGCGGCTATCCGGCCGACCCGTTCCCGGGCTTCAGGATGCTGGCCTATTTCCTGGTTTCCGCCGTGCCGGGCATCCTTCTGATCTTCATCATCTTCGGCGGCGTCCGCTCAGGGATCTTCACGGCGACGGAGAGCTCGTGCATCGCGGTCGTCTATGCCGTGCTCGTCACGGTCTTCGTCTATCGCGAGATGAACTGGGAGAGTTTCGTCGAGGCTACGCTCGGGGCCGTGCGCACCACCGCCATGGTGCTGCTCGTCATCGGGACGGCGAGCGCCTTCGGCTGGCTCATGGCCTTCCTGCAGGTGCCGCAGGCGACCATCGCGCTCATGAAGACGGTGTCGGACAACCCCATCGTGGTGCTGCTTCTCATCAACGTGATCCTGCTGGTGCTCGGCACCTTCATGGACATGGCCCCGATGATCATCATCTGCACGCCGATCTTCCTGCCGGTGATCAAGGCCTTCGGCATCGATCCGGTGCATTTCGGCGTGATCCTGATCCTTAACGCCGGCATCGGTCTCAACACGCCGCCGGTCGGCTCGGTGCTCTTCGTCGGATGCGCGGTCGGCAAGATCACCATCGGCGAGGCCATGAAGACGATCTGGCCCTTCCTGGGCGCCAGCATCGTCGTGCTGCTGCTCGTCACCTACATCCCCGGCCTGTCGCTCTGGCTCCCGGCCCTGTTCCGCTGATCTCACGCACGAGAGCTGGTTCCCCTTGTGTGACATCAGCTCTCTTCTTTGGTTCGCCGCATCGTTCAACGGCGAACCGGATCCACTTCGCCGAAAATGCACCAAAGAGGTAATGATGACCATCGAAGTCCGGCAGGTATGCCATCCCGAGGCCGTACGCCACTTCAGCTCGGCCGAGCTGCGCCGACATTTCCTCATCGAGACCCTGTTCGTCCCCGGCGCGGTGACGCTGACCTACAGCCATATCGACCGGCTCGTGGTCGGCGGCGCGACGCCCACCGCCGGAGCGATCCGGCTCGGATCGCACAAGCAGATCGGCTCGCCCAACTTCCTGGATCGGCGCGAACTCGGAATCGTCAATCTCGGCGGCGCCGGGCGCGTTCATACCGACGGCGAGACGCACGATCTCGCTCCCCGCGACGCGCTCTATGTCGCCATGGGGACGAAGGACGTCGTCTTCGAGAGCCTCGACGAGGGCGCGCCGGCGAAGTTCTATCTCGTCAGCACGCCGGCCCATTCCCGTTTCGAGACGGTGAAGATCGGTCTCGACCGGGCCCGCCGGGTCGATCTGGGCGACGCCGCGAACGGCAATGTCCGGACGATCTTCCAGATGATCCATCCGGAGGTGTGCCGCTCGGCCCAGCTCGTCCTCGGCATGACCCAGCTGAAGCCCGGCAGCATGTGGAACACCATGCCGGCTCATTGTCATGACCGCCGCTCGGAGGTCTACGTCTATTTCGACATGCAGCCCGACACGCGCGTGTTCCACTTCATGGGCGAGCCCCACGAGACGAAGCATCTCGTGGTGGCCAACGAGCAGGCGATCCTGTCGCCGGGCTGGTCGATCCATTCCGGCGTCGGCACCAGCAACTACACCTTTGTTTGGGCCATGGGCGGCGACAACCAGGACTTCACCGATATGGATATGGTGCCCATGGAGGCGCTGCGGTGACGGCCTCGTTCGATCTGACCGGCCGGACGGCGGTCGTGACCGGAGCCAATACCGGGCTGGGGCAGGCGATCGCCGTGGCGCTGGCGCAGGCCGGGGCCTCCATCGTGGCGGTCGGCCGCTCGGCCATGGACGAGACCGAGCGCCTGTGCCGCGACACCGGCGCCGGCTTCCGTGCCGTCCAGGCGGACCTGTCGAGCCTGGACCCCATCGAGCAGATCGTCGGTGAGGCTGCCTCGCTCGGCAGCCGGATCGATATCCTGGTCAACAATGCCGGCATCATCCGCCGGGCCGATGCCATCGACTTCACGGAGAAGGACTGGGACGACGTGATGAACGTCAACCTCAAGTCCGCGTTCTTCCTGTCGCAGGCGGCCGCCCGCACCATGCTGGCGGACGGGCGCGGCGGCAAGATCATCAACATCGCGTCGCTCCTGTCCTTCCAGGGCGGCATCCGCATCCCGTCCTATACGGCGAGCAAGAGCGGCCTGGCCGGCCTCACGCGGCTTCTTGCCTGCGAGTGGGCCGCCAAGGGCATCAACGTGAACGCCATCGCGCCGGGCTATTTCGTCACCAACAACACCGAGGCACTCCGCCACGATCCGAAGCGAAGCGCCGACATCCTCGGACGGATCCCGGCCGGACGGTGGGGGGATCCGACGGACCTCGCCGGCGCCGCTGTCTTCCTGGCATCGCCCGCATCGGACTATGTCCACGGCATCGTCCTGCCGGTGGACGGCGGCTGGCTGGCGCGCTGACACCATACTGGAGGAACCATGAACCGTATCAACGAGCCTTTCGCCTTCGACAGCACGATCGACTGGGAGCCCGCAGGCGAGGGCATCCGCCGTAAAGTCCTCACCTACAATGCGGAGGTCATGATGGTCCGCGTGGCCTTCCAGGCCGGGGCCGTCGGCACGCCCCACGCGCATCCGCACATCCAGTGCAGCCTCGTCGAGGCGGGCGTCTTCGATGTCACCATCGCGGGCCGGACCGAACGTCTGAAGCAGGGCGACAGCTTCCTCGTGCCGCCGAACGCCGTCCACGGGGCGGTTTCCATCGAGGCCGGCGTGCTTCTCGACGTCTTCACCCCCATGCGCGAGGACTTCGTCTGAAGCATCGGACGTGTCATCAAACCAACGCCCAATGCTTCAAGCTTTTGGATTAAAGCATCTTTTCGCGCAAAACCGGTTCCCACTTTTGCGCCCGATGCTTCAAGCCTTTGCCCTGGAGCATCTCTTCACGCAAAGCCGGTTCCCACTTTTGCGCCCGATGCTCTAGGCCTCGGCCCGGCGTGGACCAATCACCAGATGCGGCGAAACTGACATCAGTCATCGCGAAGGCCTAGCTTCACTTGAACCAACCAGTTTCTATCGGAGTGTGAAGGGTTTCCATCGCTTCCGGCGCAGCTGTTGAGCAAAAGCCGGACACTCTTTCCGCAGCCCATGGATTCCATGGCGCAGAGACGCCCGGCGGGTCATCGAGACGTGGGCGTCATTCCGCCTTCAACAACCTCGGTGCGGAGGCAGAGGTGACAGCAGAGCTCCCGCTGCGCGAAGAGTGCATGCTGGCGCTGCACATGCTTCAGAACAAGCCCACGATTGGTGGAGCGGGATTGCGGACCTTCTTCGGCATTGCAAAGGCGTGGGGTCCGAGCACTGATGAGCAGGTCGCAATCCTCATATATCCTGCGGCGCCATCGAACCGGGAACAAGATCTCAACGACCGCGGGCTCAGAGGCCGATTGTCTGAAAGCCTGGGCATAGCGGATGTTCAGATCATCGCATTCTTGGTTCTAAAGCGGCACATCGCGGAAGGAGACTGAACGTCCGCTCGAGGCGCGAACACCCGACGCTTCTGTGATGTAGGAAATATTCCCGGGTGACCCGAAGCCGACCTTCATCGACGACGTCTTCATGTCTCACACCTGATCTGTGAACTGGAGGGGCCTACAGGGCCAGGTGCAAACAATCATTCAGGAAAGATCCGTCATTCAGCCCACAAGATGCTCCAGGTACCTTCGCAGCACCCTGCGGATATGTTCGATTGCCTGTCGGTCCGCCTCGCGACCACTCGCTTCGAGCGCAACCACCACCTTCATTTGTTGCAGCAGCATGACAGCCAGCCCAGGCATCGCCTCTGGCGGCAACGGTGGCCTCGTCGATGCAAGCGACTGTTCAAGGCTCTCCTCCAGCCTGGTCCGTGAAGCGAGCTTGCGCGATGTCTCAATGTCACGTCTGGCGGCAAGCGTTGGAAACGCTGGGTAACGGGCCAGGAAGCCCGTCAGTGTGTCGAACAGAGCATCTGACATGGCAGCTGGCGTGTGAGCTTCCGTGCTGAGGCCAACTAAGGCTTGATCCAGTTGGTCGAGGTACTCGGCATGAACCTCGGCTGCGATCAGCTTCTTCGTCGGATAATACTGGTACAGCGAGCCGATCGAGGCACCGGCCCGCGCAGCGATCTCCGTCATCGTAGCAGCCTCATACCCGCGCTCAGCAATCACCTGTCCAGCGGCTGCTCGCAGGGCGGCAGCCCGCGCCTTGCCGCGGGCGAAGCGAGGTGTGCGCCCCACATCGGCTCTCGATCCTGTTGACATATGTGAGGATGTCCTCATATCCATAATGTGAAGGATGCCTCATATTCATCATCTTCATCGTCAACCGCAAGCCTTGAAAGGGCTGACCCGATGGCACTTGGCCTCGATCCCCGCGCCACTGCTCTCCTGCTGATCGATCCGCAGAACTGGACCCTGGGCATGCCCATCCAGCCGCACCCCCGTCACGAGCTCGTGCAGCGGGCAGTTGCACTTGCGAAGGCGTTAAGACGTGCCGGCGGCACTGTCATCCTGACGCGGGCTGCGTTCTCAGACGGCTATGCGGACATGGTTCGCACGCCCGTCGATGTCGAGCTGAGGGTGCCTGAAGGTGGGATCCCGGCAGCATCGCTCGCATTCGATGATGCGGTCGAGACGGCTGGCTACGATGTGGCAATCACCAAGCGCCAGTGGAGCGCCTTCTATGGCACCGAACTCGACCTGCAACTGAGACGGCGGAACATCGCGACGGTGCTGATCGGAGGTGTGATGACGAACTTCGGGGTCGAGTCCACGGCGCGAGATGCCTGGCAGCACAACTACAGCACCATCGTGGTCGAAGATCTTTGCTCGAGCCTTGCTGACGATATGCACCGCTTCTCGGTCGAGAAGATCCTGCCGCGCGTGGCACGCGTACGTTCGCTCAACACCGTGCTGGCGAACCTACAAACCGCGTAAACGTTTTGGATTGGTGCCCCTAGCGCCGGTTGGGCACCGGTAGCACCATTGGAAGGTCGCTTCCTGGCGCGGGACCGACCTCAGATGTTCTTCCACGCCGGTGGGATGAGCGGATGCACGCTATTGAGATCGTGGCTGACGCGCCGCACGGCTTTCGGGTCCTGGACCACCGAGATCAAGGGCCAAGAGCGTTGCAAGGGGGACCAGATCGACACCCCTAAAATCCTCCCTGGCGCGTGCTCCATGAACGACCCGACGAGAAATTGAACAGAAACCAGGAAGGTCAGCTCATGGCGCCTCTCGGAAGGGGACCAGTCTGGTCGCGAGAGGAACACCGGACGTTCCCGAAAGTCAGGGGATAGGCAGACGATGACCCGGAGCGGTCTGTTCCTGCCGGAACGCTGTCAAACCTCGATGTTGAAGTGGCACAATCGCGCGACCATGACGCGGGGAAGACGCACAGCCTCAAGGCGCACGAAGCCGGCATATAGGACCGCCCCAAGCGAGGGCCCAACGATGTAGATCCATGGGTCCATCGGGACTCTGGCGATCAGGGCAGGTCCGAATGACCGCGCCGGGTTTGCACTGGCCCCGGAGAGGGGAGCCTCCAGCCACACCAACACCGAGAGCACGACCGGGAGCGCCAACGGCGTGAAACGACGGGTACGAGGATGGGCCGCCATGGTGAAAATCGCCAGGATGAGCAGAAACGTCACTCCTGTCTCTCCGAGGGTCGCGGCCCAGATGGGAACGTCAGTCCCCGGCTGCGTCGCACCAAACGCCACGCTTCGTCCCATGTGACCCCAGCCCAGAAGAGGCCAAGCTCCGGCAGCGCTGCCGGCGAACTGAGCCAAGATGTAAAACACGGCATCGCGCCACGCCAGCTTGCCCTCCAACCAGAACGCGACCGTTACGGCAGGATTGATATGTGCGCCGCTGATGCGTCCGACCGGCGAAACAGCGATCAGCGCGCCGACCGAACCGAACAAGCCGCCGGTCAGAAACAGGCGCCAGCCTTCGCTCGGGATCATCCTTGCCCCCGGACTGCCTTGCCCAAACATGAGAATGACCACCGACACGCCGACCAGAACCAGCAGGGCCGTTCCGATGAACTCTGCCACGTACAGGGCAGGGTGCAGCCGCGCTGGCGGCAGAGGACGGCCGTGCAGAGGCCTGTCCCCGGCCAGAGGCGAAAAGGCCCCTTCAGCCGGCATGGTCCGTCATGGTCGGCGACGCTGGGGCCGCACGACTCAGGCTCCGGGCCGCTTCCTGCTGGAAAACCGCATGCGCGCTCTCAAACTGGCTCGGTTGGATGATCGGAACGGTAAGGCAGACGCTCTGTGTCGGCAGAACTCTACGCCATCTCTGAATCAGGAGCTGGTAGGCTTTGCCGACCGGCCGGATGTTCCGATCCAGATCGTAAAGGCCGAGAGCGTTCACCCGGCCGTTCTCCTCCCGCAGGGCCGTATCCCAGTCGACCTGATCCGTCAGCGAGTACCAAGTGAATCCGACGATCGGAACGCCGCTGTTGCGCACCCGAATGACATTCGCCCATTCCTTCCTGAGCCAGGTCACGGCTTCGTCGCCGTTGGCGCCTTGAGCCAGGTTCGTCTCCGTATGCATGACGGGAAGACGATAGCGCTCGTAATATTGCCGGGTGATCTCCGCATAGCCGAAGATCTCGCCCGCAGCCCATGTGCGTCCGTCGGGAGCGACGCGGTGTTCGTTCGTCACGTAGTAGTCGTTGCCCATGATGCAGTGCTGCCGCAGGCGATGCGTCATGAAGAACTGGTACTCGTCGCGGGCCATGCCGTTGTCGAGGAGAAACTGGTACATCTCGGAATCGACACGGCGGCCGTAATTGAGATCCAACGACAGGAACCGACGCGCATTCATGATCTCTGCGTTGCCGATCGCATCAGGCTCGTCGGCATGGAAATATTCCGATGACTCGCTCTGAATGAAGATCGCGTCAGGGCGGATCTCGAGAATGGCCGCCATCGCCAGAATATTCGCCTTCACGATGTGCTTGAGCGCCGTCACGAAGGCCGTGTCGCTGCTCATCTGCTCGTTCCACCAGCCATAGGCGGCCGAGAAGGTCGCGCAGATGAACATCTCGTTCACGGGCGTGTAGAGTTGCACCCAGGGAAAGCGCTGCGCAAAGGCGCGTGCATAATCCGCGAACAGCGTCGGGAAATCAGGATTCTGGAAGTTGCCGATCCAGTCCGGAACCCCGAAGTGGCAGAGATCGACGATCGGAACGATGTCCATCGTCTTCAAGAGGCCGAAGGTCTGATCCGGGAAGCTCCAATCGTACCGGCCCTGGCTCAACCAGACGCGGTGGATCGGCGGGCCGTAGCGCAGATAGCGGATGTCGAGTTCCTGAAGGAGTTCGAAATCCCTGCGCCAGTGCTTGTAATGGCCGCATTTGTCCATCTCATCGACACGGACGGTGCCGTTCTTGATCGTCGGATAGCTGTTCTCGATGCCGGTTGCGAACATAAACCAGGGCGCTGCCATATCGGGCCTCCAACGGGGCCCACCAGGCACCCTTGAGCAAGGCGGTCGGGCTGATGGCCCGGCCTACACAAATCAACTGGCCTTTGAGGGAAGCATAGGGCGCCGACCAGCCGCAGAAAAGATGCGGAGCGTCTGCCGGCCTATTTTCCTACGACGTGCCTCTCATCGTCGCGGCAGGGCACCGTTCTTTGACGAAAATGCGGATGTTGTCTGCGACTTCCTTTGCAGCCTCGAATGGAAGAAGATGCCCGGCGCCTGCAATTTCGACCCGAGAGGCACCGGCAAGCCGCGGCATGACCTCGGCGGTGATGACGGCAGGCGAGATGACGGGATCCTCGCTCCCGCCCATAACCAGAACCGGGCAGGCCACCCGCTCAGCCTGAGCCGTGATGGTCTCGCGACTGCCCTGCGCGAGCCACCAGTGCCAAGCCTCGGCCGAGGTCATCAGATTGTCCGCTATGCAGATATCGGCCGAGGCCGCAGAGATCGGCCGCCGCGTGATCGTGCGCAGGGTTTGCTCCGCGGAGGCTCGGTCGCCATGGGTCGCCAGCAGTCGCGCACGCTCGCTTTCGGCCATCGGCTCAGGCGAGGGTGGTGAAGGAGCCACAAGGACCACGCCGGCGAGACCCGGAGGTGGATCGGCCGCGCAGGCGAGCGCCAGCTTGCCGCCCATGGAATGGCCGACGATAACATAGGAGCCAAGACGGCGGCCTGCGATGTGCTGCATGATCATTCCACCGACCGCATCCACACTGAAAGCAGGCAGCGGCGGCGAGCGGCCGAAGCCGGGAAGATCGATCTCCAGGCACCTGTATGCGCGCGACAAATCCTCGGCCACATGAGCCCAGGACCGTAGGGAGCCGGCGAAATAGTGCAGAAACACCAAGACCGGCGATCCGGTGCCCTGGTCTTTCTCATGAAGGATGGGCGCGCTCATATTGTCACCGTCAGTCGCTCGAAGCGATCCAGAGCAGACCATGCCTGCGCGGCGGTCTGATAGGTTGGCGATCGGGTCCCATTTAATGCCGAGGATTGACTATCCTACGACGCTCATCGAGCTGCTGGAAGACGATTTCCGCCTCTCCCCCTCCTATAAGAGGATACGACTGAACCTGTGGGCTCCTCATCCTCAGGTCTCGTCTTCTTCCGGCACGGACTCGATTCTCGCAATATTCCAAGCGCGGTGGCCAGCCTGTCGTTCCAGCCCTTCGACCCGTCGAAGCAACTGCGTCGTGAGTGTCGCTTCGCGCCGAAAGCCTTCATCGCCAGGGTCGCCCCCCAGCCGCAGTTGCATGTCACGCATCCTTGCTTCAAGGGCCCTCCTCAGGACGCCCAATTGCTCCTTCTCCAGTTCGAGCAACATAGCAACGACTCCTGCAATGAGCATACATATGCTGCGAGCATCCTCTCGACCCAGGCTGCAACCGTTTGTCGATCAGCTGATAGGTCGCATTATCGCGAGCCTGATCCCTTGCGATGAGGGGGCCTGTTCACGCTTCCGGTGATCGTGACATCATCCGTGTTGGCCGCGAGCTTGCTGCCAGACCTGACCGCATCCGTGTTCCATGCGATGTTTTCTGCTGGAAGCAAATGGGCGACAAGCTTGCGGGTTGCACGGGAAAGGTGCTTGCCTGCCTGGGCTAAGGGTTTGAAGTCCGTGAGATTGTGGGAGCCACCAGGTTTACCGGTGAAGACGCGCAGCCCATCTGGAAACATCACCATGTCACCGGCGCGCAAGGTGCTGTCGGCCAGCAGCATCGGAACAGGATTGGGAATTTCTCCCACCGGTTTTGGCTCGACTGGCTTTTTGATCTCTGGCTGCTCGACAGCAACAGGCTTCAGACGCGGTCGAGCTTTGCGCCGGGGCTGCTCAAGGGCGGGATCAGACTGGTACTCGAAGGGCTGCGGTGCCGGGGCCGGGGCAGCGGGTTGGGTCAGGGCTCGCAGGAAGCCGAAGAGACCTTGAGCTTGCGCGGGGACGCTGCCGATGATGACCGGAAGGATCAGAGCCACCGCCAGAGCGCTGCAAGGCTTTACGGGGGTTACAAGCAGCATTCCGAGCTTTGGCATGTCCACCTCCTATGATGCAGGAAGCAACGTGGCCAAGCTATTCCCGTTCCTACTACTTTGTTGCAACCGAAAAATAAGCATAAGTTAACGAATCCCAAGGAGTCGGCTGGAACGGAAGAGCCAATTGTTGGTTGATTTCCCACCTCAATGAAGGAGAGGGATCAGGTTCGGAATGTCCATGAGCCTTGCAGAGTCCGAGGACTGGCCGGAAGGCCACCTCATCATTATCCCTCATGCATGGCGAGGCGATGGCCTCTGGACCGACATACAGTCGGAGGCGCAGGAGCGGATCGGCGCGACCTTGCGCGAGATGTATGCCGAAGTGCTCCAACGGCCCCTTCCTCCAGGTTTGGAGAGGCTGGTCCACCGGATCGAGGCACGGCCGGAGACGCTCCTGTATGAGTGTTGAGGAACCGCTGCGGGACGAACTCCTCGCCGCCATGCTGAGCCCACGCACCTTTGCCACCTCTCACGAATGACCGAGATCGTGCGGATGATCTGGTTCAGGACACCATCCCGCGCCCTTGGGCCAATGCCGACACATTCAAGCGCGGCGCGGACCTCAATGCATGGCTGTTCACGATCCTGCGCAATCTCTTCCGCTCCGAGTGCCGCAAATACAAGCGGGAGCTGGTAAGACCCAGACGGAGCCCTCGCCGCGCGCCCCAAAAAGCATCCGGACCAACAGAGCCAGCGCGACGTCGAGGACCTTCACTCAGCCTTGGCGACGCGATGGGTTGCAGCACAGGGTCTGAGCCACGAGGAAGCTGGGGCAATGTGCCAAGTGGTGGTCGGCCCGGTTAAAGATCGGGTTGCCAGGGCAAGATCAAAGCTGGCTTGCGCTCTGGGCCTCACGGGTGAGGCCGACCTGTGTCCTGATGATGGGACCAAAGCGGCTCCGGCAGTCAAACGAATAGCGCGCCGTGCGAAAAAGTGGACCCGGTTTTTCGCAGTCGACGGTGCGTCACTCAAGGGGATGAGCATCGGAATCGGATCCAAACGTGGGTCCACTTTTGGATCCGATGCTCTGGCCCTCACAAAAATCTGAAGCGCAGTGTCGAGATGGAAAATGTTCCTGATCACTTGATCCGGGATACCAAGGCGTTGTATGAGAACAAGACAAGAACAAAGATCGTTGAAGTGAGTCGCACGTCCGGAGATGCGAAATGCTCGGTGAAGTGAATTTTCACAGCAGACCACAATGGCGCACATGGGCTGAGTACAGCGTCCTTGCTGCCTCACTCGTCGCGGCTATCACTGTTTTGGCAACGGCTTAGAACGTGAGGGGAGCCTTGGCCCAACGTGCTGCCGGTCGGCCCAAGTTCCCGGCCAAGCGCTGTGCACGATCAATGCGGGTCAAAGCAGCTTCGATCTTCGCGGGGAGTGGCTGGCGGATGATATCGGTGTAGAGGCTACGCAGATCCTCACCAATGGTTCGCAGAAGCTCCTCATCCGACATCATGGAAACCCGTCTTCCACCCTCGACGCTGCTTCCCATTGCCGCCTCCAAATCACCGCACCAGTAGATGTTAACGGGTCGTTGAGGAAGCGTTAACCATATTTTAGAGAGCCTGTGGATAATGGCTAGAACATCGGACCCAAAAGTGAACCCACTTTCGATTCCGATGCTCAACCCCTTGAAGGGCGCACCTTTCGAGACGAAAAGCCGGGTCCACTTTTCCGCACGATGCGCTAGAGCATCGATCCCAAAAGTGGACCCACTTTTGGGATCGATTCCGATGCTCACATCCTTAAGCGGCGCATCGTTCGGAGCGGAAAACCGGGTCCACTTTTCCGCACGATGCGCTAGGCTCACAGGCAGCAAACCGCTTGTTCTCCTTTTGGAGGACGAAGCTCTGACCGCACTCAACATCCAAGATGAGTTACAGGAAGCGGGCTATGGGGTTGCCGGACCCTCCACGTCCTTTGCCGCCGCCCTCGACTGACGTCGTATGGCCACGCCTGACACGGCAATCCTGGATGCCGCTCTGAAGGATGACACCTGCCGCGAGGTTGCCCTGGAGCCAAGGAGCCGCGCGGTCCGGTTCACAATCTCCTCAGGCTATGAGGCTGATCGAGCACCAATGGCTGAGTTCGGCCATAGCACGGAGAACGAGAAGCCCGTTCTCCCCTCAATGCTCGTATCAGTCTGTCGGCAGCAGCTTCTCCTCGGCCGCAACTATTGATCTTCACGCGCCGGGTGTAACATAGGGCAGTGTCAATCATCGTGAGGAGGTTCGCGATGGAAGGCAACGTTTGGCGACCGACGCATTTGACGGCGGAGCAGATGGAGGAGCGTCGCCTGG